>CAZUID010000001.1:0-23937 GCA_964620985.1 uncultured Candidatus Saccharibacteria bacterium
GTTGCTATTGATTATACAAACTCCAAGATTACCCGTAGTGATCAGAACGAAGCTATCACTGGTGACTGGGGTTTCACATTAGGAGCAGGTGAGGCAATAGACTTTGCAGCTGGAGCTGCTCCTACTGTGGATATGGTGGATATTAGTAACACTGGTCAGGGTACTACTACAACAGGAGTTGACGGTTTAGAAATTAATTTTGTGACTGCAGCTGTTGCGGGTTCTGTAGAAAACTCGGCATTAGAGATTATTCTTGATCCTTCTGGCGCTACAGAAGCAGGAGATACTGTGAATGCTGTTGATATTGCAAATATAACGAATCCGACAGGACTAACTACTGGAGTCAGGGTTGGAAGTGGTTATGATGTTGGTATTGCTTTTAAAGATTCCGCGGGAGACTATGTTGGTTTCAAAGCACCAGCGGATGTTACTAGTACTACGACTTGGACTTTACCTGGAGCTGATGCGGCTGGTTGTTTCAAGTCTGATGGTTCTGGTAATTTATCGATAAGTGCTTGTGGAGATGCTAAGTCAGAAACATTTACTTCGAACGGTACATATACTATGCCTGCTGATGCTCAGATGATTATCGTAGATGCAGTGGGTGGTGGAGGTTCGGGTGGTGGAGGTGGTAGAAATGCTGGAGGTGTGGCTAAATCTGGAGGTGGAGGAGGCGGAGGAGGGGCGTGGTCTTCTAAAACATTTTCTGTAAATGCGATTTCTTCTCCTGTTACAGTTACCGTACCTGCGGGCGTCGCGGGAGGCAACGGTGCTACTGCAACAGGTAACGGTACAACTGGTGTTGCAGGAGACAACGTGACTTTCGGTTCTTACTTAACTGGTTATGGTGGTGGTGGAGGAGGACCTGGTAAGGGTCTTGCAGTAGCTCCTGCTGTGGGAGGTGGAGGAGGTGGAGGTATTGGTTCGAAAGGATCTACTGGTACTACCACTGGAGGTGCTGGAGGTCTCCCTGTTGGTGCAGCTGCGAGCGGTCAGTCTGACGGTTTTGCTGGAGGCGGTGGAGGTACTGCTGCTGCTACTGGGGGAGCAAGTATATATGGAGGAGGAGGCGGAGGAGGTGCCAACAACAACGGTGCCGCTGTCGGTTCTGCAGGAGGTTCTTCTTATCGAGGAGGCGGTGGAGGAGGAGGCGGAGGAGGAACACCAACTGGTAACACCGGATTAGCTGGAGGTGCTGGAGGTAACTCGCCTGGTTCTACTAACAACGGAGGTGGGGGTGCGGGTGGTGCTGCTAACACTGCTGGTACAGCAGGATCAAGCGCTGCGGCCAACCAGACTATGGGTGCTCCAGGAGGAGGTGGAGGAGGAGCTGGTAGTGGAGCTGCCGCTACCGCCGGAGGTAACGGTGGTAACGGTGGCGTACCTGGTGGTGGAGGCGGAGGAGGCGGCGCTGGTGCAAATGCTGGTAATGGAGGTAACGGTGGTGCTGGAGGAAGAGGAGAAATAAAGGTCTGGACTATTCGTGGTGCAGGAGCTGCCGACCTGGCTGAAACATATTCTACTAATGAAATTGATTTGAATGTTGCCGATGTTGTCTCTCTAGACTCTACTTTAAACGCAGGAGTCAAGAGAAGTACTATTCCTTATGATCCAAATGTTTTGGGTGTTATATCTACTCAGCCTAACATGGTGATGGGAGGAGAAATTGCTCCAGAAGGTGTGAAGATGGTGCCTCTTGCTCTGGCTGGGCGTGTACCTGTGCGTGTTTCTACCATGAATGGCTCGATCCATGCCGGGGACTACATTACTTCTTCGTCTATTCCTGGAGTAGGTATGAAGGCAACCAAAGCCGGGCCCATTGTGGGTCAAGCGCTAGGTGCCTTTGAAGGTGGGCCTAATGAAATAGGAATTGTTATTATTTATGTTCAGAATGGTTATTATTCTGGTCAAAGCCTAGATAAAATTGTGCAAGTTGTTGAGTCGCCTGACGCAGAAGTCGTGTCTCTAACCTTCGGTAAAAATTTATTAGGTCAGTTGATAAGCGACGTACCCCAACCAACTGCAAGTATTGAAGAAGAGCCCCCACTAAACATGTCTGATCTTTATGTAGACAGAGTGGCGGCCGCTATAGAGATAGTATCCCCCAAGATTACTACCAGTGATCTCTCAACTGACACAATATCTGCGTCTTTAGGTAAGGACATCAACCTCGTCCTTGATTCTGAAGGTAAATTTATTATAGGAGGTCCTCCGCAAGTGACTATCAATGAAGATGGCACGACCTCTACACCAGAGGCCTCAATGCCGGTAATAACATTTGATTCACTCGGCAATGCTACTTTTGCGGGTAAGGTAACCGCTAATGAAATTTCTATTAATTCAGTTGAAGGCATCCAGTCGATCATCTCTCAGCTGTCACAGCTAAGCCAAGGCCAAGCAGGGCTCACGCTCACTGCTTCTGCTCTTGACGCACTTACTTTGGCTCTCGAGGATACCAAGAATAAACTTCTTGGCTTAGAAACTACGACTGCAGACTTGGCAACTCGCCTGGGTGCGATAGAGGTCGTGCTTAGTGCTAATGCATTTGATGCACTGACGTCTCTTTCTACTGGTAATTTATCAGTATCAGGGGATAGTACCTATACTGGGCAGGCTCAATTTGACGGTTTGTCATTCTTCAACAATGAAACTAAGTTTAACGGCTTGGTCACTTTCGAGCAAGAAATAGAATTTAAAGCTCCGCCATTATTCAACAAAGATACTGCTGGGTTCGCTTTGATTAAAGAAGGAGACAGGAGGGTGAGCGTGACTTTCGATAAGCCTTATGCTATGACTCCTATAGTGAACGTCAGTATGTCTTTTGAGACTACAGATAATATCGATGATGTTTCTGCCATGTCGCTCTTTGACTCAGATATGCGTTTTATAACTTTAGATAAAAGCAATACAGGGTTTACTATACTTTTGAACAAAAATGCACCTATGAATATTAGGTTTTCTTGGGTGGCCTTAGGAGTGCGGGATCCTAAGATTATAGAAAGTATGGCTGAAGGTTTAGTAATTACTCCTCCTTCGCAAGAGCCAAGTATTAACCCAGTACCTAATCCAGTACCAAACCCAACCCCTGTTCCAATACCTAACCCTCTAGAAGAAAATAATCCTGTTATAAATACAGAAAATACGACAGATCCTAACACCCCACCACCAGAGCCAAGCACAGAACCTGCTACAGAAACTACACCTGCCCCAGAGGTCACACCTAACCCAGAACCCGAACCTAGTCCCACACCAGAAGAGTCAGCCCCAGACTCCGAGCCTCCTGCCGAGCCAAGTAGTTCACCCGAACCAGCACCCTAAATATTCTCAATGAAAACAAAACATAAAGATACAATTTTATTGTCGGTATTCCTGATAATTGGTTTTTTGATTGGGTATTTAGTTTTCGACAAGGAGTTGAACTGCGACCGCATGAAATATAAATACATTAACCCAGAGCTGGTCTGCAAAGAGAAACTGGTGGTAAGGAAGCACAACTATATTGAGCTTAAACGTGAGCTAGAAAGAATGATAAAAGATCAAAAAGACAAAAAGCTTATAAAAGACGTCTCAGTGTATTTCAGAGATCTACATAATGGCCCAACTTTTGGTATTAATGAGTATGACCATTTTTCCCCCGCGAGTTTGTTGAAATTACCTCTTTTTCTGACATATTTGAAGCTTGAGATTGAACAGCCTGGACTACTCTCTAGCGAGATATATTTTGACGGTGCGGAAGATGAGCTGGTGCCGTACTATCCTCCCAAGGTCAAAGCAGAAAATAATACCCAATACAGTATCAGAGGGTTACTAGATTTAATGATAAAATATTCAGACAATAATTCTTACTATGTTTTACGTGAGTATCTAAATGAAATTTCTCCAGACAAAGATTTAATGCGACAGACTTTCGTCGATCTGGGTATTATCGATCCACAAGGTGTAGGGGACCAGACAATATCTGTGAAGTCTTATGCAGGGATATTTACACAGTTGTACCACAACTCTTTCTTTCCCAATAGAGACTTTTCAGAACGAGCACTCGATGTATTGTCCGATGTAGACTTTAAAGAGGGGATAAACTTAGGAGTTCCTAAAGATATCAAAGTGGCACACAAATTTGGTGAAAGATTTTATGGTAATACTCAAGAAGGTCAGTTGCATGATTGTGGGGTGGTGTATTATCCAGAAAACCCATATGTGCTTTGTGTTATGACTCGAGGGCCTGATTTCTTCATACTTTCTCAGTTTATAGGCAAGATATCTAATATGGTGTATGAAGAATTTAATTCTAGAAAAATATAACATTAAAATGTGGAAATCAAAGTATGTTAAAATTGCGGTTTTTTCCTTGCTTTTAGTATTTTTTATTTCTTATATAACATACCAGATTCGATTACCCGCGGCGGAGGACCTGCCTAGGCTTATAAAGAATGGTGAGATGATAGTCTCGGGGAATCTTGATGTTTTAAGTAAGAATGTGTATGCATACACTACCCCTGACCATTCATTTGCAAACCATCACTGGTTGTCTGCTGTTTTTTTCTTTTTGTTATATAACATAGTTGGTTTTAGTGGGATTGTGATTTTTAAAATAATTCTTTTTGCGATAATTTTCTCCCTATTGTTTTATGTAGCTACTCGTAAAGCAGATTTCTGGTTGGTGGCGTTGTTTTCTGTGCCGACCCTGCTCATACTTATAGGGAGAAGTGCCGCTAGACCAGAAATGTTCAGTTATTTCTTTATTGTTCTCTACCTGTATATTTTTTATTTATTCGAAAAGAATCCAGATAGTAAAAAGATACTTTGGTTGATACCCTTACAGCTCCTGTGGACCAATATGCACCTTTTCTTTATCGTAGGTATTTTGCTTGTTGGGGGTTTTTTGTTTGAAAGGATAGTTTTGAATTACCAAAGATTCAAAGAGGACAAGGGTACTCTTAAACTTGCGATTGTGTTTGTGTGTATGTTGTTTACTATTTTTATGACCCCCTATGGCATTGGCGGGGCGATACGTTCTCTGCGAGTTAATACCTCAGATGAATTCCCTATATCTAGCTCGGAAACTCAGTCAATAAAAGAGTTTAACTCCACTTTTCCTGCCGAGGATAATATACCCATAGCGGGTTTCCCGTACTTAGCAGTTTTGTTGGGGGTAAGTTTTCTAGTAAGACATAGGAAAGGTATATCTCTTAAAAACATTGCACCATTTTATTTCCTGGCAAGTGCGGGGACTGTTTTTTTGTCTTTTAATGTAATTAGAAGTTTGCCAATGTTTGGCCTGATATTTCTACCAGCCGTTTCCTCGAATTTAAATGATCTTTTTCTAGAAATTAAAGCTTATATCAATGCTAGGAATTTTAAAATAAGTAGATTGGTTAAATTTACAAGTATAATTATTTTCTGCATGTGTTTGGTTTACCTAACATTCTTTGCACGCAAGACTCTTTCCCCGTATGCTGAATTCGGCATCGGGCTTACTCCTAGATCTACTGACATGGGAAATTTCTTAAATGAAAATAAAATTGGAGGCCCTGTATTTAATGATACAGATATCGGAAGTTATCTGATTTATTACCTATATCCTGAAGAGAGAGTGTTTGTGGACAATAGGTTTGGGGATGCTTATCCCGCAACATTTTTCAAGAATGTTTACCAACCGATGACAAAAGATGAAGAGTCTTGGAAAAAGTTTTCAGAAATTTACGACATAAATACTATAATATTCTACCAATATGATTCGGGTAGTGGAGCGCGAGATTTTATCTTTAGGAGAATTTATGATGAAGCTTGGGCATGGGTCTATGCAGACGACAATGCTGTGGTGTTAGTAAAAAATGTTGCAGAAAATAAACATATTATAGATAAATTTCAAATCACCAGAGATAATATTAGAGAGAAGTTGAAACCCCTGGAGACGTCTGAAAGATTAAATGATAAGTTGGGGGCGGCAGATTTATATTCCTTGGTTGGTTTTACTGATTTTGCAAATGAAATATATTTAAAAATTGTTTCTGAATACCCAGAAAAAGGAAAGATATGGATGATTCTAGGAACAATCGAACTTACAAGGTCTGATCAAGAAAATTCCAACCCGGCACTGGCTTTGGTGTTTTTACAGCGAGCGATAGCAGAGGGTTGGAAAACCGCAGAAGCATATAGTTATCTTGCTTTAGCTTATTATAATCTTGGAGATATAGAGAAAGCGAAAGAAGCTGTTGCTGAGGAGTTTAAAATTGATAAAGACAGCAAAGACGCCGCTAGGTGGATGGAAAATTTTAAGGAAGATGAGGCGTTAAATAAAATTAATGAATAATCTAAATCAAGGCAAAGCGGTCGGAGTCGTCATGACTTATAATTGCGGGCACCTTCTCGAAGAAACTTTGCATAATTTACCTGCTGGGGTGTTTGATGAGGTCATCATCTCTGATGATGGGTCTGAGGACAGAAATATGGTAAAGGATATAGGGGAAAAGTTTGGGCTTAAGGTTTTTCTGCATGAACATGGCGGGTATGGAAGCAATCTAAGGAACGGGCTTGCAAAAGCTATTGAACTTGATGGAGAGTATGTTGTTGAGATACATGGTGACGGGCAGTTTGACCCATCTATCTCAAGAATGGCGATAGATAAAATGAAGCAAGAGAATTTAGATTTTCTAATTGGTTCGCGTTTTACTAAGACAAGTAGTCCTCTACGAGACGGCATGCCTTTGGTTAGATATCTTGCAAATATTGGGCTTAGTTTTATAGAGCGAGTCGTTTTACGTATTCCTTGGAGTGAATATCATCCTGGTTTTCGTGTTTACAGGAGGAGATTTGTGGAAGAATTTGCTTTGGTTTGGGGCAGGGGAAAGGTCGCTAGTGACTATCTTTTTAGTTTTCAGATTATTGCTTTTGCTTCTTGGGTTAAAGCTAGGTGCGGGGAAGTCCCAGTAAGAGCTAACTATCACAAAGAACACACCTCTGTAGGGTATATTAGGGCAACTCGAAATTCCTTCCAAGAGATGGGGGTTTTGTCTTTGTATATTTTAGCTAAGTTGGGTATTAAAAATACGATTTTTAAATGATATAAAATGCATAAAGCTTTTAAATTTATAATTTCTGGAGGTCTCGCAGCTAGCACTAAGCTTGGGGTGTTTTCACTTTTGTTTTATGTTTTTCATTTTTGGTATTTGTTGGCTTCTGGTGTTGCCTTCATGCTGTCAGTCGTTGTTGGCTTTTATCTTCAGAAATATTTTACTTTTGAAAATTTAGGAGAAGGGGAAACACACAAGCAAGCGGTAATTTTCTTGATTGTTTCTGGGCTTAATCTTCTGGTAAATATTGCCATTATGTACGTATTCGTGGGAGTGTTGAGATGGAATGAATTTCTATCTCAAGTCTTAACCATAGGCGTCATCGCTTGTTGGAATTTTTTCGTGTATCAGACTTTTGTGTTTAAGAAATAAGGCACTTTAAGATGAATGTTCGATATACTCTTTAATTGCCTTTTTCCAAGAGCGTAATTTTATCTTAGAAGAGACCAAGGCCTCATTTCTGCTCCTAGTTACTTTCAGGTTTTCTATGTCTTGAGCGCGTACTTTGTTGAGCTTAGTTTTAAATTTTCCTATTTTTTTGGCTTCTTTACTGATCTCGAAGTAAGACGCTATACCAGAGTTAACTATATGATAAATTCCTGTTTCTTTTTTTATAATCAAACTCTGAATACTGCCAAGGAGATCTGGTATATATGTAGGTGAGCCGTATCTGTCATATGTCACATCTAGCTCTTTATTCTTCTTTAGTCTAAGCACGATAGAATTTATAAATTTATTTTTAAATTCTGTGCTACCGAAAAGCCATCCTGTGCGGATTATTAATGCGTCAGGTGTTATTTTCTGTACTATTTTTTCTCCTTTTAGTTTAGTTTCTCCGTATATGTTGAATGGTCTTGGTGTGTCGGATTCTTTGTATGCTGTTTTCTTTTTTCCATCAAATACTGCACAAGTAGACATGTAAACTAATTTTATTTTATGTTGCTTGCAGGCCTGAGCTATATTTTGGGTACCCAAGACGTTTATTTTGAAAGCCTCCTTGGGATTTTCTTCGCATTTTAGCATGTCAGTAATGGCTCCTAGGTGTAAGACGACCTCGGGTTTGTATTTAGCAAGTGCTTTCTCTATTGAAGCTTTGCTCAATATATTTAATTGTCTTTTGGAAAGGCGAATACCAAATTTTACTTGGCTTCCAACCATACCATCTCCACCAGTTACTATAATCTTTTTTTTCATATAACTTTTACTTCAGGTATCGGGATGATAAATTTAACCCCACCGTCTTTAAGCCAGCTCTCTTGCGCCATAATTGATTCAGAATAATTCCAAGCTAGTATTAGTATGTAATCAGGTCGGGATTGTTTTAACTTATCTCTGTCGTAAATCGGTATTTTGGTACCTGGGGTGTATTTGCCTTGCTTTATTTTTGCACTATCCACTATATAGTCTAGTAGTTTGTGGTCTACTCCAGAGTACTGGAGCAATGTTGCGCCTTTTGCAGAAGCCCCATAGCCCACAATAACCTTACCGTTTTTCTTTAGTTTTTTTAATAGAGTAGATAAATCTTTTTTTATTTTCTTTGGTTTTTGGCCAAAATCTAAATAAGTTTTCAGATTGCACAAGCCTTGTTTTTTTTCTGAATCTAGGAATTTCTTTACTTTTGGAGCCAAAGAAGGGGTATGCATTGAGTGCATTGCGTATACTCGTATTGATCCACCCTGTCCAGCGACTTTCTCTATGTCAAATATTTCCAAGCCATTTTTTTTCAATGCCAAATAAAGTGGATGAAGTGAGAAGTAGCATGTGTGTTCGTGATAGGTATTATCGAATTCGTTCTTATTTATTAGGTCCCCTAGATATTGGACCTCGAATATGAAAATACCCTCAGGGTCTAGAATTTCTTTGACCCCTCTTAGAATATCTCCTGGGTCATCAGTGTGAGCCAAAACATTATTTGCAGTTATTATATGAGCGAGCCCGTTTTTATTGGATATTTTTTTAGCATTGTGCGAGTTGAAAAATATGGGCAAAGTAGGGATACCTTTACTTCGGGCTATTTTGGCAATATTTTTTGCTGGATCTATGCCTAAAATTTCGTATCCTAAATTTTTAAAGTATTTAAGTAACGTGCCATCGTTGCTGGCTATTTCTAGAACCATTTTACCCTGTAGTTGAGGGAATCTCTCGAAGATGTTTTCCGCATATTCTTTAAAGTATTTTTCCAGCTGTGGAGAGTCGCTCGATAAATAATTATATTTTTCAAAAAGAATTTTCCTGTCGACTATGTGCCCTAGCTGAACCAGGTGGCAATTTCTGCAGTAATGAAGTCCGAGAGGGAATTTAGCTTCTTTTTGGTTTAGGCTTTTCTTGGCGAGTAGTGCATTTGCTAAAGCCGTACTACCTAAGTCTAAGAATTTAGTCATTCTCTTATTTTCACATAACAAACATTTTCCTTTTTTGATTTTTGTAGACATTTATTATTCTAAAAGTTTTTTGTTTTTTGAAATTAGGTATTTATACCATTCTATTGTTCTAGTCTCTGGGCTATCAGAAACCTCACCCTTCTTTAAGGCGAGCATTATTTCCTTCGCTGTATTTCTGGGAGTATGTATAGTCTTGAACCCCAGAATACTTTTAATTTTATTAAACGAAACTCGATAAGAGCGAAAATCTAGCTCAACATCTTGTGTAATAATCTTAGATTCATCACCAACCGCTAGCATTATTTCTTTAGCAAGATCTTTTATTTTATAATTTTGTTTGTTCGAACCAACGTTAAAAATTTGTCCATTCACTTTACTCACAGGGGCGGAAGCTACCTCCACGAATGCCCTAGCGGAGTCCTTCACGTGTAAAATAGGTCTCCACTGTTCTCCTCCTGAAACTGAGATGAAGTTATTTTTGAAAAAAGACAGAACCATGGTATTTAACACGATGTCGAAACGCATTCTGGGAGAGAGGCCATAGAGTGTGCCCTGGCGAAGTACTGTAACACTGAATTTTTTATCAGATAAAGGTAGAACGGATTGTTCAGCCAGCAAGCTTGCTCTAGCATATGTTGTTACGGGCGATGTGCTTGATTTCTCATCGATAATCCCTTCTTTGAAACCATACACACTACAAGATGAAGCTAGAATGTATCTTCGTGCGCCCATTTTCTTGGCCAGCTTGGCTGTTCTTAGTCTCGCTTTGTGATTTATCTCTAATGTTATTTTAGGATTAAGTTCTCCCGTTGGGTCGTTAGATAATGCTGCTAGGTCAATAACAGTGTCTACGTTTTTCAGTATTTTAGCAGGGAATGATCTAGTGTCAGCCTCGATTAACGTCAGATTTTTGTTTGATAAATGTGGATTAAATACCTTTGTGCCCCAGAAAAATCTATCTAATACTTTCACTTTATGTCCGTCTGCTAGAAGCATGGGCACCAAGACACTACCCAGGAACCCACCCCCGCCAGTTACCAAGAAAGTAGCTCTTTTTTGCATACGGGGATAGTATACCCCAACTTTCCTTTTTAGTTAATCATTGTTATAATCCTCTTTATGAGGAAATTAATTATAATTCTAGTGCTTTTGATTTTGGTTCTAAGCGCTACAACTTTTTACTTCTATAGAAATAGCCAACTTTCTAAGGGTCCTGGAGCGAAGACTCTCGACCAAACAGAGGCCAAGGCTCTGTCTGAAAAAGTGGGTAAATTAATTATGTTGCCGATTGATGAAATCCCAACCATCGCTACAGTGTCTGACCCCGAAGCTCTCAAAGGTCAGTCTTTCTTTGTCGATGCGAAGAAAGGGGATAAGGTGCTTATTTATTCCAATGCCAAGAAAGCCATTCTTTATGATCCAGTAGCGAATAAGATCATAACTGTTGCCCCACTTGATACGAAAAATCAAAATCCCAATCCTGCACAGTCTTCAACCCAGTAATAAATAAGTCTTAAGTTGTATTTCTAAAATTGAATTATGTTATAATATTCTAATGAGAAAGTTTGCTTGGCAGCATCTTCCGTTGATTTTGGTGTTTTTGCTCGTTGTTGTGGGCTCTTTGACTGAATATTTTTATGAAAACGACGTTGTGTACGAGAATCCTAACTTAGTGGCGGAAAGTCAGGTAAGTGTTTATACCGAAAAGATCGGTAGGCTGGTATTCTTACCCAAAGATGAGATACCCAGTGTTGCTACAGTGTCTGAACCTGAGCTTTTAAACAATCAGATATTTTTTGCTGAAGCCCAAAAGGGTTATATCGTACTTATTTATTCAAATGCCAAGAAAGCCATTCTTTATGATCCCGTAACTGACAAGATTATTGCGATGGCTTCTGTAAACATCGGTGATGTTGAACAATCAGCTGAAATGTTGCCAGACTTACAGCCTGGGCAATTCAAAGAATTAAACGAAACAGAAAATCAATTTTAAATTAAAATATTTATCCATGGGATTTTTAGATATTAAAACATGTTTTCCTAAGACAATAATCATCGTACTTTTTTTATTGTTCGGTGTGGCGTACTTTGCAAACGCAGAGACTTTAACCAGTACTAATTTTATTGTCAAAGACCCAGTCATAGGTACTGGGGGAGGTTACGGCTCGTCTTCAAGTTTTAAGTTAATTTCAGAAGGGGATAAGGTCTTAACCGGTGCGGGTTCGTCGACTTCTTTTATTGGTCACTATGGATTCTTATACTATCCTTTTATCACTGAGGCGGTGCTTACTGCTGTTGCAAATGGCTCTGATGGCGACCTGACTTGGACCGCCTCGGACGCAGGACAGGGTTGGACAGTTGCTGGGTATAATGTCGGTAAAGCCACGGTACCCGGTGGCCCCTATACTTATACTGATGTAACTAACGTTTTACTTTATAGTTATGACAATCTTGCGCCTGGGGACTATTGTTTTGTTGTGCAGACTTATGATGTGTTTGATTACGTGATTGCCACATCCAACGAAGACTGCATAACAATATTACCTACTATTGTTTTTGACCTCGATACTGAAGCAGGAGGTGGCTCTGGTGAATCTTCTACACCTTATACTGTAGGATTGGGAGTAGTTTCTACTACAGATACTAGAGTTTCTGGTACTACAGATGGAGTGCAGATGATAGTTGCTGAAGGTGAGACAAATGCCACAAGTGGTGTGGTCGTTACAGTACGTAATACGAATGGAGCAAATGGTCTAGCCTCAGTCTCTGCACCTGCGGATGATATAGATAGTGCGGATGGGGCAATTGCTGACGGTACAGAGAACTATGGTTTATGTGTAGCGACTGCAGGGCTTACGGGCTTTGCCAGGTCTTCGCCATATAATTCTGGGACGTGTGTTGTAAATTCTGAGACAAATGATATCCAAGGTCTAACTTCTACTGGTGAAAATATATTAAATTCCGCTACTGTGCCCATGGTTGGAGGGCACGCTGAGATTATCGTAAATGGTGCTATTAGTAATGTTACTCCTGCACATTCAGACTATACCGACACTCTGACCTTCATTGCGACTAGCACATTTTAGGGTGAGATCTTGCTCGCCCATGGTGAGTTATCCACAGCATTGTTTTATTAGGTATTTTGTTTATATAGTATAATTAGTGTGTAATTTATTAACAAAATTTTTATTTATTAATTAACATAATATATGATAAAGAAATTAGGGAGTTTGTTTTTCGCCAAAGTAGTAAGTGGTATTACTATATTGGCTATACTAACGGTTATGGTTGCTCCACAACCAGCCCAAGCTGCGTCTGTTACGAGTGCTAAAGCAACCTTTGGACGTCTGAAGGCAAGTACAGCTAACGAATACGGTACTATCGAATTCGCTACCCCTACCGGTATTCAGACTGGAGGCGCTGATACGATAAGCTTTACTTTCAGTGCTGACTTCACTCTCGCTGCAGAGTCTGCAAACAATTTCGACATTGAGCTTGGAGATAGTGCTACTTGTTCTTCTGCTGTTTATACTGATGAGGTTGTTGCTCTTTCTCCTTCAGCAACAGATTGGGGAGTCGACATTACCGGTCAAGTTCTAACTCTTTCTCCTGAGACTGACCAGACTCTCACTGCTGGTTTTTGTATGAGATTAGTTTGGGGTACTGCTGCTACAACTGGAGCTACCGGATCTGCAAGTACTATAACTAATGGTGCCATAGACGATGACGATACTATCGTGATAGGTGGTGTGTTCGGTGACTCAGGAACAATCACCGTAGATATAATTGATGACGACCAAGTTACAGTTACTGCAACAGTTAACCAGAGTATTACTTTCGACTTAGACACATCTGTGGCTGACGGAGAAACTTCTACTCCTTACTCTGTTGCTTTAGGTACAATCACTGTGACTGATACTAGAGTGTCTGGAAACACAGATTCCGTGAATATGATTATTGCAGAACTAGACACTAACGCTTCCGGCGGTGCAGTGGTAACTGTTAGAAACGCTAACGGTGCAAGTGGTCTAGCTTCGACCTCTGTACCCGCAGATAACATAGGTAGTGCAGATGGTACAATTGCGGACGGAACAGAGAACTATGGTCTGTGTGTTATGTCAGTTACGCAAACTTCTGGTACTTTAGCCAAAGCTTCTCCTTATAACGCGGGTACATGTGCTACTAATTCTGAAACCAATGATATTCAAGGTTTGACTGTTGCTGGAGAAAATATTCTTAATACCACTTCTGCTCCTATCTCAGGAGGACATGCTGAAATTGCCGTAAACGCTGCTATCTCTGGAGTTACAGTAGCGCATTCTGACTATACTGATACCTTGACTTTCGTAGCTACCGGAACTTTCTAGTACCATTAAATTAATTCTTGAATAATGAAAAATCACTCAAATTGCAGAGTATTGCTTACACTTTTCACGATTATAACACTCGGCATTTGTTTGTATCCCGGAAACGCTAAGGCGATAACCATAACCCCAACTCGTTTTGAGGTCAGTGGTAATCCTGGAGAAACTCTTAGTTATGAGATACTACTTATAAACGAAACTGAAGACTCAGAAACCTTTTACCCTTCTTTCTCAAACTTCGAGGCCCAGGGGGACACAGGTAGTCCTGCTTTCACTGAACCAACTGATGACTTGGGTACATGGATGACCGCAGACATGTCTTCAGTGTATCTAGCACCAAGACAGCAAAAAATAGTTCCATTTAAAATTCATATACCTAAAGACGCAGAACCAGGAGGACACTTCGCTGTTATATTCTGGGGCACTTCTCCTCCCGGGGGAACTCCTGGAGTTTCTGTCGGTGCGAAAACCGGAGTTCTCGTACTTCTATCTGTAAATGGAGATGTGAGAGAAGAAGCGGGACTACTTGATTTCAACACCAAAGATAAGAAATTTTTCTACAAAACTCTACCAGTATCTTTCGAATATAGATTGAGGAATGACGGTGGAGATAGAATCAAACCAAGTGGAGTAATAAAAGTAAGAAATACTTTCTTCTTGCCCTCAGAGAAATTGGATGCAAACCCTGTAGAGGGTAATGTTCTGCCAAGTAGTACTCGAAAGTTTAAGATTGATTGGGTAGAGTATGAAAGATCACTAGATTACGTACAGCCTACTGGAATATTAAAGAAGTTTTGGAGTGAAACAGGGTATCAATGGAAGAACTTTGCCGTGGGTTTGTATTCTGCAAATTTAAATATTGAATACGGTTCTCAAGGTGCTAGGGCGAAGGAAACAGCTTTCTTCTTTGTATTTCCTTGGCAGCTTGTGTCCGTATTGTTACTACTGTTTATTATAGTCTTCTGGGGTGGTAAGAAAATTATCAGACGCTACAATAGATTTATAATCGAGAAGGCAAGGGCTGGTATGCATTTACCGTCCGATTCTTCTCATGTGTAATTTAACTAATTTTTCTAGAACGTTACTCCTTGGTTTCTTGTTTCTTACTTGTTTTTTCAGTGTGGCTTCGGCTCAGACCGGCCCCATAACTGATAATGTAAATGTTACTGCTAAAGTAGGCGAGGAAATCGTGGTTACTCCTGGAGGACCTAGTGGTGGTAGCGTAGCGTCTCCTACTACTGCTGTACGGTTCTCTGGGCAAGCTTATCCTAATGCGAGCGTGAGGTTGCTCAAGTGGGGGCAAGAGCAAGCCACAGTACTTGCAGACCAGAATGGGAATTTCTCGGTTACCTTACCAGAATTTTATGATGCTAGCATATTGTATTCGTTGACCGCAGAAGATGTTTTGGGTAACAGATCTCTCCTCATTAACTATCCCTTAGTTGTTAAGGTTGGTTTTGTGACTCATTTAAGTGGGGTACGTTTTGCACCTACAATAGTTACTGATAAAACAGAGGTTAAGTCTGGCGACTACCTGACAGTAAGCGGTTATGCACTACCAAGCCAAAACATGAATATCACAGTTGATGGTGCGGCTAAGCGTGAATTCTCTTTAGTTTCTAATACTGATGGTACCTACAAGATAGTCTTGCCACTTTCTTTGCTTCCCAAAGGGGAATACACAGTTTCAGTGAGTTATTTAAATGATGATCGTTTTAGTAAACTGGTGAAATTTATAATTGGGGAATTGAATATATTAAACACTGATATCTTATTAAACATTCCTGGGGATTGTAATACTGATAAAATTATAAACCTGATTGATTTCTCGGTGTTGGCATTTTGGTATGGTAAAGACAACCCCCCAGTATGTGTCGATACTAACTCCGACAAGAAGATAGACCTGATAGACTTCTCGATATTAGCGTTTTATTGGACTGGATAATATGAATAAATATTTATTTTTTTTAATATGCGTTGTGTTCTTTAGTCCAACAACTGCAATATTTGCAGCTGGTGTTTCTTTTACCGTGCCAGACAAAGCCTATGTTGGTGAAGTTTTCGAGGTTGTAGTGAAAGCTGATAGCGATGGTGAGATGATTAATTCTGTAGACTTAATGATTGATTTTAATGATAGTATACTTGAATTTTCAGGTTATAAAAGTGACAACGGTGTGGTGAAGCTCTGGGTAAAATCTCCATCTGAAAAGGATGGCGTGCTCGAAATGAGTGGAATTATCCCTGGTGGAGTTATGGGTCTTTATGATCCAGCAGAAACTAGTCTAGGAGATATTCCCTTAGTAACTCTAATGTTTACAGCCCAAAAAATTGGTGATACAGAACTTTCCTTTGTTCAATCAAAGATTCTAAAACACGATGGCAAAGGTACAGAGATAGAACATGAGAAACTTAATACAACAATTGCGGTAATAGAGAGTGCGGTAACTAAGGAGGATGGTGTTGAGGCAGTGCCTAACCCGATAGACTCAGAGAGCCCTGAGTCATTTGCAATCATCTTTCTAGATTCTGCTTTCTTTGGGCGAACGCCGTCGATGATTGTCTTTGAAACTACGGACAGAATATCTGGAGTAAGGGAGTTTCGAATGAAAGGAGTAGGTGATACATGGGCGGTGGTAAAAAGTCCGCACCCTGTTTCTAAAGGTTTATTTTCTCAGCATATAACCCTAAGGGCTTATGATTTCTATGGTAATTTCGAAGAAAGCTCGGTTCGTGTACCTGGAATGGTGGGGTCGAAGTTCTTCTGGGGTTTCATCGCATTGTTTATGTTTTGTTTGGCTCTGTATAAAGTGTTAAAATATAAAGCATGAGAGCTATTTTAAACCTCAAGGTTTTCAGCATATTGATGTTTGGATTCCTAATAGCTAATGTTGCCTACGCACAGACCCCTAGTGTTTTTTTTAGTACACCTCCTAAGCAAATTCATGAAGGCGAGAGGTTGACTGTTGATGTTAAGATTCAGTCACCTGGTAAATCTATAAATGCAATTTCTGGGGTCGTGTCATACCCAGAGAATTTAGTTGACGTCGCTTCTATTTCAAAAGATAAAAGCATTATTAATATTTGGACTCGAGAACCTAAGGCAAGCAAAGGCAAGATTGTTTTCGAAGGGGTGGCGCTGAACCCAGGATTTGAAGGTTATAATGGTTTAGTGTTTCGGGTGACCTTCGAGGCCAAGCGCACGGGCACTGTACTACTAAAGCTTGCTGAGGGAGCGGTGTTGGCTAATGATGGCAGGGGAACTAATGTTCTGGCGAGCCTTGGTTCTACTAATTTTTCTATCGTTCCAGGACTGACTCCATCTCCTACTGTGGCTGAGGTTATAAATTCCGAAGGTGGCACTAAGTTAACGGCCTTACCTGTGATTGTGGAGTATTCGCCACTAGTCAGTACTAAAGAAGGTCTGTTTGTGAAAGGTAAAGGTGAACCTAATGCGCTAACGAAAATAGTATTCAAAGATGTGTCTGTGAAGTCTATCGGAGAGCAGTTAATTGCAATCTTGCAAACTAAAAAGAAAAAGTTAAACGAAGTTTTGGTGCAAAACGACGAAACTGGAGGGTTTAATTATGTTAGCCCTAAGAACTTAGTTGCAGGGGTTTATAACGCAACTCCGTTCTTGGTTGAAGAAAGTACTAATACAGAGAAGCCAGGTTTTGGAGTTCAGCTTTTGGTTGATGATAGTAAAATAGTTAAATGGTTGGTGGTACTGATAAATGTACTAGGGCTATTAATTCCTGTGGTTGCTCTTATTGTTGTTATCTACTTTATCCCTTGGTATTCTTTCAGACGTATGCGTGTGATCAAGAAAAAGCTTGGACTAGAAGAAGAGCAGATTGACCTTACTGAGCACCAACTTGAACGCCAAGACAAAAGTCAGGACAGACCTCCCGTACCACCTTTCATACCACCGGCGAGCAACATGTAGTGTCGTTTTTATCTATCTAATGTGATATTATTAATCTCAAGATGAGGATGTCTAGGTATAATTTTATACTCGCTTTAGTGCTATTTTTGGTTGCTTTTCCAGTATTTGGACAGACAAGTGATTTACTTTCACCTGAAGAAGAATTGTGGTTGAAATCTCTCAACAACACTATTGTTGTTTACCCTGAAAAAAATAACCCTCCTTTTTCTTACACTAGTGCAAGTGGAAACATCCAGGGCTTGGCAATTGATTTCATTGAACTTATTGCTGAAAAGATAGATGCTAAGGTAGTTTATCTTTTACCACAATCTCGTAGTCAGGTACTGAACGATTTCAAGCAAGGCAAGGGTGATGTGGTTATTGGCGTAATGGACACAGAAAGCAGAGGGGCAGAGCTTATTTTCTCTGATTCTTTCGTTACGGTACCAACTGTGATAGTAGTGAGGAAAGATTTTGAAAAGCGTAAAGCGTTAACGCTCAATGACTTTAACGGTAAAAGAGTCTCGATGGTAGATGACTCTGCCCTGGAAGAATATGTGAAGAAAAATTATCCCAGAGTAGTTATAGAAGATGTGACCGATGATGAGGTGAGTTTACAGCAAGTGATATTGGGCGAAGTGGACGCAGCGGTTATGGATATCGCATCTTTGTCATTTTACCTATCCAAGCAAGTCCTCAGTAGTGTTAAAGTTGTTGGTAATACTGGCTTAGACTACAAGCCTGCAATGGCTCTTCTTCCCGAGAATACTATTTTGCAGTCTATTTTAGAGAAAGGCATGACCCAGATAAGCACCACAGATCGAAGTGTGCTTAATGACAAATGGATTATAACTCCTGGGGAGACTGAGACAGATGATACAGTCTTGGATATTTTTCAGGGAAATGCGGATATTGTCGTGCCGTATGCCTTGTTAGTTCTGGTTTTAATAATAGTAGGTGTTAAATTGGCCGCGAATCACTATGCGAATACTCCACACTTAAATAAAATTGATACTATGGTTGAACTCAAAAGAGAGGTTTCTGACCTTGAGAGTACGAATGACATCCTAGCTACTGAGATGCGACTTATTAAAGAAAAAGAGGATAAGCTACAAGACAAGATAGATCTCCTATCGAAATAGTTTTCTTATTTGCGTAAATAATTTTTATGTGTTTTTATGCGTGCTTTTGTTATTGCTAAAACATTTCAATGTAGTAAAATTAAGTTGTAAAATATTTTATGGTGAGAAAAAAAAATACTTCAGATTTTCATCTTAAACATACTTCGAATGAAAGTAATTTTTTGCGTGTACAAGTAGATGGAATTTATCGTAAAAATAGAATCTCGAAGATAAATACTGACAGCAATGAAGTTGATTTCCAAAATAAAAATAACTCAGAACATGATGTTCATGTAGTGGATGACAACAAGCGTCTGTTTTTGAAAGCTGCTGGGGTTGCCGGTTTAGGACTTGCTGCTGGAGCTCTTTTTCCCAAGGGAGCAGAAGCCTATGTCGCTGGCGGTACACCCACCTCAAATGTTGTCGGCGTAAAGGATGACAGCAATACCAGAATAAACCCTGCCACCGAAGAAACACTTTCATCTCTACTGACAGGACAAGAAGTCACCAAGCTAACTATTAGCTTGGCTGCTTCTGGTACAGTGCATACTCCAGCCTCAGGTAAAAAGATTAGAGTATATGCTACCAGATTTTCACTAACCGCAGATGCGACTACCGTGGGTTTTCGTTTTACATCTGGAGGGTCTGATTATGAAAGATACGTATCACCTAAGACAGGAGGGTTATATGGATCGAATAATCATCCGAATTTTGTTGAGGGTGGAGTCGATGAAGTGCTATACTGTAATATATCAGGAACGACGACAGTACAGATAAACGTAGATTATTTAGAAATTTAATTTTTTAAAATGGCTAAAAGAGCAATCGAACATGTATTTACTGGAGCGACTACGCATTATGATGCGTACGATTCAACTGTAACCAATCTGGGCGATTTGATTGAACAATATTCTGGGGTTGCAGCTGTAGACAACTTTGCTGGACCTTCAAAGATTGGCGTTGGAAGACCCAATGAAACAGGTACAGCAATTCCCTCTACATATCCTCATGTCTTATCGTGGGTCCACAAAGAGGGTTATTATTCCACTGGTACAGTTTCTGTCTCAGGTACGGCGGTGACGGGTAGTGGTACAGGATGGTTAGCAAATGGTGTCCCTGTTGGTGCTCGTATAGGCTTTGGATCTACAAATAAAGCGGATATAACTACTTGGTATACAATTACTACTATACCTTCTGCTACATCTATAACAATTAGTGCTTCCGCTGGAACTATTGCAGGGGGGACTTCTTTCGTAATAGACAAAGAATTCAAGAAAGATTGGGTGTTTTTAGCTGATTTAGCCACCGCTGCTACAACTCGTCGTATATCTTGTTTTATCTATGACAGATTAACTTCTTTGTTTTCTTGGAGAGGATTTATAACTATGACCTATCCTGCGGGGGGCGGGGTACAGACAATAAGAGGAATGAGAGCAGTATATGATACGTATACCACGGGAACAGTAGAAGTCTCCGGAGCTACTGTTACTGGAAGTGGAAGCACTTGGTCTGCTGATCGTATCGCTATTGGGTCTCGTATTGGTTTTGGAAGTACTGACCCAACTCAGATATCAACTTGGTATTACATCAATGCTGTTGGGTCTGATACATCATTAACCCTACAGGCCAACATTACGGCGAGTGGTACTGGTGGTACAGCTGCTAGCATAACCATATCTGCAGGCACTGCGTATGTGATAGAAGATTTCAAGATTCTAACTTCTACAACTGCTGCTGTTATTGGTGCGGCAGGGCTCTCTATGGCTAATGGTTTATCATTTGATGATTTCGTTGTTGGAGGTACTACTATAGCCGCGGCTACTACAGTAGATAAAACAAAAGCGGTTTATAGCTTAGTAGACTTAGATTCTATTTACGCCACAGGCACAGTAACTGTTCCTGGAACAACAGCAGTTACTGGGGCAGGTACTTCGTGGGCTGCGGCTACACACCTTGGTTGTATGATAGGTTTTGGTTCAACAAACCCTACGGCGATTACTGAATGGTTCACCATTACTGCTGTTGGCTCTACCACGGGTATTACTATTTCTTCTGCTACCACAGTAGCGGGTGGTACAAGTTATGTAATTGTTGGGGGTAATGGTATTGCTTGCGGCCTTGCTCTAGATGATCGGGTAAGTTGGACAGAGCAACACGCATATATTATAGAATTGCAGGCCGCTACAACTCCGCAAGTATATAAATATAATTTTAGGACACCCTTGACCACTCTGGGAGGGGTTGAAGCTGGCAAGGCAGCGTCGGCTTGGGTATTGACTACGGGAATTCAGACAGTCACAGGAAACGTCTCGCAGACCAATAATGGCAGAATAGGTACGCTTGCCCATGGTCCTGGTAGTGGAATAAAGTGTTTATATTTCGCGGCTTCAACTAGAATACATCGCGCACCTCTGACAGATATAGTTCAAGGTGCTACTTCGTGGGTTGCGGATTCTATGACAGAAGTTCCAACTGGTGGTTCAGGAACATACACTCTTTCGAGCTTGCTTTCTTCAGTTGAGATTGCGGATCAGATTGATAGGCTTATTGTTACATCAACTGGAGCGGGAGCAACTACAGCTCATCGTCGAGCTTATGTAACTAAGTATGACTCGTCTGGTTCTTATGAGTTTGATCATATGTTTCTAGCAGATACAGGTCAGCAAGATCAATCAGCAGCAGATTCAGAATCTGTGCCACATCCAAGCCCTCAAGGGGCCTTACTTTCTGTTTGGTCTCAGTCAGGTCTTGTGTATTTAGTAAGAACCGGTACAGCATCAACGACAAATATTATGTATGCAGTGCCTCTTGGGGCAGACTGGGCGTATGCTAATGGTTCTGTTAATCAAAGACTCATTACTCCCTCAATGGCTACCACTAATGCCAGTAAGCTTTCTAGGGTTTTTGTGAATAATGCAGATTATTTGGGTGATGGCGGTCTAACGATACCTACAGAACCACTTAGAATTTATTATCGAACTTCAGGGATAGATGATAATTCCGGTTCTTGGGTCTTAGTAGATGCTACTGGAGATTTGTCAGGAGCATCACCTACAAGCGAGGTTCAGTTTGCTATTGAATTTAGGACTATTGGAGCTCTCTGTATTCCTAATCGTGTTTATAACCTCTGTTGTACATATGAAGACAATACTACAGATAGTCATTACCAACCCTCAGTAGGTCAGTCTTCCACAGCTAGTAAGATATTCGCATGGAGATTCTCAACTGCTTTCGGCGGGACGGTTCCTAGGCTAAGGGTCAGATTATATCATGCAGTGACTGGTGCTGAGTTGGATAGTGATGATTCAACAACCCTAGCGGGCACCTGGGAAAAAAGTATAGATGGTGGAAGTAGCTGGATTACTTATAATGATACAGACAAAGCAAATGAAATAACTTATATTCGTTATACTCCAGCATCTCTCGGCGATGACATAAAGGTAAGAGCTTTATTGACGCAATATTCAACACCTTAATAAATACATAATGATTCACATAGAAAAAGATAAAGAAATTTTTGGAGAGGTAAATCTAAGAATAGCGACTGCAACAGGTGACTATGAGGATTCTGCGCTCATTGAATTTTATGATGTTAACAATCCTGGAGTTGTCTCAGGGTCATTTCAAGCACAATATATAAAATATGGAAGTATTGTTTATAGATTTAGTGATCCTAAAGAGCTAGGAGTCGAAATATTAAAAATAGAACCTGACTCTACCCACATTGCAGCAGTTTATGCGAGGATGACGAATGAATTATTAAATCAAATGAACGCAGGCTCACTTGAGACTTCATCCTTAGACCAGGTTATAACTGATGAGCAAACCAAAACTGAGGAAAAAATTGAAAGTTTATCTGAGCCTATTCCCGAAGAGGAGATTGAAGAAACAACTGAATCAACAGAAACCGAAGTTGAAGATGAGTCAGCAGAAGAGGATGAAATAATAAACTCTGAAGAATCAGTAGAAGAAATAGAAGAAATAGTGGAGGAAGAAACATCAGACCCAGAGGAATCACCTCCATTAGAAGAAGTTTCTGAAGAGATCCCTGATACAGGCACGGTGTTAGATCCTGAGGTTGTGCCAGAAGATGTAATTCCTGATACTCCCGTAGAACAAGCTTCTCCTGAATTGTTGCCTATAGAGGAAGCTCCCTTAGTGGAACCAGTTAGTCTAATTACCCGCAAGAGAAATAAAATAAGAGTATAAAATATGGCACTTGAAGATATTAATTACCAAGAATTTATTATAGAAATTCCTTCAGCGGTTTACGCAGGTTCCTTGAATGATATTTTAGTAGAGGCTAGTAGCACTCAATATTTACTCTTAGAAGCTCCCACTATAACTGGTGGAGGTGGAAATGTTTTTATTATGTCTGAATAAATCTGTGAGAAATTTAGAAGAAAGTCTTACCAAGTATTCTGTATATCTCGAAGAATTACGTCGAAGGTTATTGTTTCTGACGAAATTATTCGTTGTTGTTTTTGCTGTTGGATTTTTCCTAACCCCACCTGCCATTAGATTCATTCTTGCGCACATAGATATACAGGGAGTAACTATAGTTACCACCTCACCATTTCAGTTGGTGGATTTGGCCATGAGTGTGGGGTTTTTCTTGGGTTGTATTGTGACTATTCCAATACTTGTTTATAATTTTTATTCATTTGTGCGTCCTGGTTTGTTAAAATCTGAACGCAGTTTCTTCGTTTTCTCAGTACCCATAGGACTTCTTTTGTTTTTGATAGGATTTTTGTATGGCTGTGCAATGCTATATTTTGCTACGAAATTAATTGCTCAAGTGAATTTGGGTCTTGGGGTGGCGAATTACTGGGATATTAGTAGCTTTATTTCTCAGATGGTGTTTACATCATCTCTTTTGGGCGTACTTTTCATCTTCCCTTTGATTGTAACCTTCCTTATTCGTTTAGGGATTATTACTGTTGATTTTCTTAAGTCTAAACGCAGGCATGCTGTCGCTATTATATTCGTTATTGTTTCTTTACTTCCACCAACTGATGGTTTATCATTAATACTAATGGCGGCTCCGTTGGTATTAATTTTTGAGTTTACTGTACT
>CAZUID010000001.1:23947-31950 GCA_964620985.1 uncultured Candidatus Saccharibacteria bacterium
TTAACCGTGTTAAAAATTAATGGTCGTAATTTAATAAAATAAAATATTTAACTTATATGTTTGGATTAGGAACAAGAGAAATAATAATAATAGTTGTAGTTTTGGTTTTATTGTTCGGCTCTAAGAAGATACCTGAGCTCACTCAATCTATCGCTGATGCTGTGCGTCATTTGTTAGGAGCTTTCAAGGATACTGATAGTAAGAAGTAGTACTGGTTTTATTATTATTTAATTTATATAAATCATATGTTTGGATTAGGAACAAAGGAAATTATCATAATCGCCGTTGTGTTGGTGCTTTTATTTGGCTCAAAGAAGATTCCAGAACTTGCAAAAGACATAGTGCAAGCTTTTAAAAACCTAACTGGTGCTTTTAAAGACTCTGAAGGTAGTAGTTCAGATGTTAGTAAAAAATAATTTCAAAAGATATTTAATTAGTTTTTTATTTAGATCAAGTTTAATTTTATTATTAATTGGTGCTTTTTACGGTACAGTTTTGGCCTCTGAGGTCTATACTCCAGGAGATGTTATTGTGGTGGGAGAGTTTATCTATGAAGATGACTACACTCCGACCACTGATGATTGCACTATCTCGATATATTCTCCAGCAGGGGCGACTTTGGTAAACGAGGCAACAATGACCGACGATGCCACTGGGTGGCATTATTACTCTTATACTACTCCAGGAGTAGAAGGTAAGTACCCAACATTTATTACTTGTGGCACTCTTATTGGGGGTGATCTTTTGAAATTAGATAAATCTTTTATATTAGAAAACCCAGCAGTAACTGATTCTTCTATTGCTACTGCTGTGTGGGCTAGTGGTTCGAGGACGTTGACGTCTTTCGGTACCCTTGTTTCTGATGTTGTGACTGGGGTATGGTCTAACGGCACTAGAACACTAAGCGCCTTCGGCGCGCTTGCTGCCGATGTGTGGGATGTAGCATATGCTCCAACCAGACAGCTTACTACTAAAAACATAGCAGGTGGGGGTTCTCTGGCCACAGAAACTTACATAGATGCATCTGAAGCCACTGTGGTAGCTGAGATAGATGCAAACGAAACATTAATCAGTGCCTTGAATAATATCTCGGCTGCGGATGTTTGGGCACACGGTACTCGCTCGATAAACTCTGGAACCGTGACCGTAGATAGTACATCTGTGGATGCTATTTGGGACACTGCGTCTGCAGGACTCACTGCAGTTGGTAGTGTGGGTAAGCAAATTGTGGATAATCTGGATGCTCAAGTTTCTAGCCGTGGAACAAGCTCTTTGACGGCAGGAGATGTGTGGCTTAACGCTACACGAACGCTATCCTCAGGGGGAGTCGATGCAATATCAACTGACGTTTGGTCAGAAGGAACACGAACTCTTACTAACTACGGTAACGATATCACTGCTGCTGATGTTTGGAATGTACTTTCGTCGTCTCTTACTGCTGTAGGTTCTATCGGAGAGCAGTTGGCAACCAACGTAGATATTCCTACTTCAGATTTATTAACTGCAATTACAAATTTAAATGATATATCAGCCTCTGATGTATGGGCTGCTGGTACTAGAACTTTGACGGGTGATGTAAATATATCTAGCGCATCAGTTGATTCTATCTGGGATACTGCGACTTCAGGACTGACTGCTTTGGGTAGTGTGGGGAAATTGGTGGTTGATAATTTAGATGCTCAAGTTTCAAGTCGTGGTACAAGCAGTATAACTGCAGCGGATGTATGGGCTGCCGCTACTCGTACTTTAACTGATTATTCTACTTCATCTGTAGCGACAGCAGTCTGGGCAAATGGCACCCGAACTTTAACTAATTATGGTAACGACATCACCGCGGATGATGTGTGGAATGTTCTATCCTCAACTCTTACAACTGTGGGCTCTATTGGCGAGCAATTGGCAACTAACGTAGACGGTAGTATTTCTGATGTTATTACGGAAGTGAATGCAAATGAAACTTTATTAAATGCATTGAATGATATTTCGGCAGCGGATGTGTGGGCTTATGGAACTCGCTCTGTAAACTCTGGAACGGTAACGGTAGATAGTTCGTCTGTCGACGCTATCTGGGATACAGCAGCGTCTGGTTTAACAGCAGTAGGCAGTGTTGGTAAACAGGTAGTTGATAATCTAAATGCCACCATCTCTTCTCGTGGAACTAGTAGCTTAACTGCTGCGGATGTTTGGTCTAATGCCACAAGAACATTGTCTGATTACTCAACTTCTGCAGTAGCGACTGCGGTGTGGGCAAATGGTACCCGAACTCTTTCTAACTACGGCAACGACATAACAGCAGCAGACGTGTGGAACGTACTATCGTCTACTTTGACAACTGTGGGTTCAATAGGAGAGCAGGTTGCAGATAACCTAGATGCAACTGTTTCATCTCGTGCGACTGCGATAGGCGGTAGTTGGGTGTTGAAGATGGGTAATGTGGAGAGAGTGCAAACAGGACAGGTTTACAGAACAAAGCTATTTATTTTAGATGGAAGTGCTACACCTTCAGCTCCATTCGCGGTACCATTAGTTACTCTTTATGACGTAGATCGCAATGTTGTGGTTGGCGGAGTCGCCATGAACTTGGTGGGCACTGGCGTATATGAATACACATACACCGTGAATAGTGGTGCGTCCCAAGGTTTATGGGAGACTGTTGTTTCCACAGAAGTAGAAAGTGGAAAAACAATACAGACAAATGATTACTGGGAAGTTGCAGGTTCTCCTGCGCAGGTTTTGATTAATTCCGTATCTGCCACGAGTATCAGTGCTATTTCTGGTAATGTGACTATCACTAACGAAGGATTGACTGGTTATGAATATCAGTATGAGTGGTGTGTTGTAAGTGATTTAGATAATGAATGTGGTGGCAATGATGATGCGTATTATGCTTCTGCAGCTAAATTTATAAATCCTAGTGAGGATTGGAATACTAGCTTATCCGCGACGGTAGCCTCTGTAGGTACTTACTATTTTAAATTGGTAGTTTATTTCGGCACTGAAAGCTCGGGTGCTTCTAGGGTATTTACTGTATCTTCTGCAGGCGGTGGTCCAGGTGGTGGAGGAGGTGGGGGCGGTGGAGGTGGAGGTTCAACCGCAACTCCTCCTACTAGCGGAGCTTGTAACGGCGCAGATTTTAATTTGAATGGGGCGGTTGATTCAGTCGATTTCTCTATATTGTTATATTTCTGGAAAACAGCGTTTCCATTCAAAAATTCTTGTGTTGATATAAATGTAGACAAGAAAGTTGATTCAGTCGATTTCTCGATTATGCTTTATCAGTGGGGTAAGAAACCTTTATGAGATCTAAATTAAATAAAATTATTTTTTCCTTATTTATTCTAAGCTTAGGATTAATACCAAGTACGATTTCGGCTGCATCTTTATCTGTATCTAGTGGTAGTCCTGTCTCATCTGGTGATACTAGTATTATAGAAGTTTATTTAAATACAGAAGGGCAAGCGGTGAATTCTTTTGATGGTGCAATTGTGCTCTCTGATAGTTACCAAGGTAATTTCGAGATCAAGGATATTAGTCTTACAAATTCTGCTTTTACTATGTGGCCTCGCAAGCCGTCTTTAGGAGAGGGACACAAGGTTTCTTTCGTGGGTGGTTTGCCTGGAGGAATAAGCGGCAACCGCCTTCTACTTTTTAAGTTAATAGTGAAAATAAACAAGGCGGGGGAATTTAAAATCACACCTGAGAATATGGTTATGTACTTAAACGATGGACTAGGAACCGCTGTTAACTTAGAGAAAAATGTTTTAACTATAAATGTCGGAGAGTCTAGGGGTGATCCTGTAGATAAATGGCAAGATGTTATTGCGAAAGACAATACTGCTCCAGAGAGTTTTGAAATATCACTAAACCAAGATCCTAATCTTTTCGATGGCAAAAAGTTCATATCTTTTGAAACTACAGATGTAGAGTCAGGGGTGGATTATTATGAAGTCAAAGAAGGTTCATATGGAGTGGTTCGTACCGGGACAAACTATGTTCTCATAGAGCAGGAAAAAGAGTTAAAAATAGTTGTTTATGCTTTCGACAAAGCAGGTAATTTCCAAGTTGCCACTATGAATGATAGTGATCAGATAAATTGGCTAGGCGTCATTGTCGTCCTTCTGGTTGTCGTAGTCGCGCGTAAAATAATTCTAAGAATTAAGCATAAAAATATAAATAAAGATGCGAAATAGTTCATTTGAATTTATTGTGAAAAGCAGGATACTATTGGCCTTTTTTGCTCTGATGGTTTTTTTACTGCCTACGTCTACCCAGGCTGCGACACTATCCATACTACCTAACACCTCAAACGTAAATGTAGGTAATATTGTTTCTGTTAAAGTGGTAGTTAATACTCAGGGAGAATATATAAATAACGGTGAAGCGATAATTCAATTCCCAGTAGATTTACTAGAAGTTGTCTCTATATCTAAAAGCCCCTCAGTCTTTTCTCTATGGGTAGAAGAACCTAATTTTTCCAACAGCTTAGGTAGAATTTCTTTCAATGGTGGTGTTGCGAATCCTGGATATAGCGGTACTGGAGGGAGTATTGCCTCGGTTACTTTCAGGGCAAAGAAGGCCGGGGACGCGTCGGTTATATTTTCAGATGCCGCTGTACGTAAAAATGATGGTCTCGGTACTGACGTTTTAAATTCAAAGACTTCTGGTCTGATAAAAATATCTGCTGTTGCCTCAGAGCCTGTACCCGTAGCTCCTACTGATACTGGTGGTTCTGATGTTACTAAGCCAATAATAACATCTACTACACATCCTGATCAGAGTGCATGGTATGCACTAGATTCCGCGTCTTTTAATTGGAAGGTGCCAAGTGGTGTAACTTCCATACAAGCAGTTTTGAACAAGACTTCTAACGCGACACCCAACATATCTTACGATAATTCTGTAACCCAAAAGACATTAAACAATCTTGCAGACGGGGTATTCTATTTCCACTTACGTTACCAAAGTGCTAGCGGTTGGGGTCCTGTGGCACATTACCAAATCAACGTAGACACTACGGCTCCAGCTTCGTTTAGCCCAACAGTGCGTGCAGAAGGAAGCCAGAATTTAATTAAATTAAACGCCCAGGATGCGACTTCGGGTATAAGCTACTACACTCTAAAGATAGATGATGGTACTCCTATCAAGGTCAAGAAAAGCGAATTAGTGGATGAAGAATATATATTGCCTGTGTTAAATCAAGGCACCCACCAAGTTTTGGTTTCTGCTTATGACAAAGCGTCCAATCACACCGAAGCTTCAGTGGATTTCTCAAGCTCTTATATTTCTGCGCCAGTGCTTTCTCTAAGTATGAGTGAGATTCAAAAGGGTGAAGCAGTTGTTGTTTTCGGCAAGACTGAGTATCCAGGTGGGCAAGCTGAAGTAACTTTAGAATATGATGGTAAGATAATAAAAAAATATCTAGAGACTACTTCGTCTGATGGATCTTTCTCTGTGGCAACAGAGAGAATAAAAAATGTAGGTATTGTTAATATATGGGCTGAAAATATATTCGCCGAGAATATACGAAGTGCGCGCTCAGAAACTATATTTCTTACAGTAAATGAAGCAGAGATAGTCAAAGTAACATTCGCTTTGTTTTGGCTGATTATTATAATGATTCTCTTGGTTATCCTACTGTTCATCGCTTATGAGGGATGGCATAAATTCTTTGGACTCAGGAAGAAGATAGATCGTGAATTGGAACAGACTGCAGGAGAGGCTCATAAGGCCATGATGCTGTTGAAAGAAGAATTAAACAGCCAGCTAGAGAAACTGGAGAAGACTAAATCTGATCGAGCGTTAAATAAAAAAGAGCAAGTAATATTTACCGATATACAGAAAAACGTAGATGACATAGATAACTTCATCAAGAAAAGACTTAGGAAGATGATGTAGGGAAAATTTAACTTCGGTTCTAGTTTTGAAAATAAGCGTATTTTTGATATAGTACTGCAATGTCGCTTTCAATAGGAATCGTGGGCTTGCCCAACGTAGGTAAATCTACGCTTTTTAACGCACTTACTAAAAAAGGGGTGCCTGCAGAGAATTATCCTTTTTGTACCATCGATCCGTCGGTGGGTATTGTTCCTGTGCCTGACCCTCGGGTGGCAAAACTTACCGAACTTTCTAAATCCAAGAAAAGCATTCCTGCGGTTGTAGAATTCGTGGATATCGCGGGGTTGGTCGCTGGTGCGTCCAAGGGTGAAGGCTTAGGAAATAAATTTCTATCAAATATCCGCGAGGTAGATGCGATACTTCACATGGTTAGAGCTTTCGAAGACAAAGATGTTATCCATGTTGCTAATAAAGTGGACCCTATTTCTGACCTTGAGGTTATAAATTTAGAATTAATATTAGCTGATCTTGAAACTGTAACTAAACGTCTAAGCAATATTGCTCGTGATGTAAAGAGGGGAGATAAAGAATTTGTAAAAGAAGACACAGTGTTAAGGACCGTTGAGACAGCACTCTTGGATTCTAAGCCTGCTAGCTCTGTCCCGCTTGATGAAGAAGAAAAGAAAATATTGAAAAGCATGCATTTGCTTTCCGCAAAGCCAGTCCTCTACGGGCTCAATGTCTCAGCTGCTGGAGAAAATAAGATAGAAGAAATTGTTTCTAAGATTCCAGGTGCGTATGTGAAGATTGACCCAGTATTTGAAACAGGGCTAGATGATCTAATAAAAGAGAGTTATAAATTATTAAATCTTGAAACTTTTTTCACCACAGGAGAAGATGAGACAAGGGCTTGGACTATTCACGTTGGTAGTACAGCCCCTGTTGCTGGTATGGCAATACATACGGACTTTAAAGAGAAATTTATCCGTGCTGAAGTGGTAGCCTATGATAAGCTAATAGAAGCAGGGTCTTATGCTAAGGCTCGCGAGAAAGGCTGGCTTAAAATAGAGGGTAAAGAATACATTGTGCAAGATGGTGACGTTATTGAATTTTTAATATGATAAAAATTTTCACACCGAAAAACTGGCGGACATATGAAATTCTCGACACCGGCGAGGGGCAGAAATTAGAGCGTCTAGGAGAATATCTTTTCATCCGTCCACTAGAGGATGCAGTTTGGAATAAAACTTTACCAGAAGGGCAGTGGGATAAATTCGATGGTAAATTCTGGAGTTCGAAGGTAGGTGCTAAACCCGGCTGGAAATTAAATTCCAAAGTTTCTCCTAAATGGGTTGTAGAATACGACGGCATTAAATTCTGGGCTCTACCTACACCTTTTAGACATTTTGGTTTCTTTCCGGAGCAGGCCAGTCACTGGGAATTCATTGAAGAGAAAATTAAAGAAGCTAAAGCAAAAAGCGATAGGCCAATTAAATTTTTAAATCTTTTTGGTTACACAGGAGTTGCCAGTCTCTTCGCTTTACGTGCGGGTGCAGAGGTAACACACCTCGATGCCTCGAAACCAATTTTAAACATGGCGAAAGACAACCAGAAGCTTTCAGGGCTAGAAGAAATGCCGATGCGAGTGATTGCGGATGATGCTATGAAGTTCCTAGAGCGTGAAGCCAAGAGAGGTAATAAATACGATGCGATAGTTTTAGACCCTCCAAAGTTCGGCCGTGGTCCGAAAGGGGAAGTATGGAAGATAGAAGAAAGTCTAGCTGAATTGCTTGCCAAGGTTAGAAAAGTTCTTAGTGATGATCCGCTTTTTGTTATTGTGACTTCTTACGCTACTGAATCCTCAGCTCTGTCTTTGGGTTATGCTTTAGAGAATGCAATGACTGATTTAAATGGTAGCACTACACAGGGAGAGTTGTGTCTAGTTGAGCAATCTAACAATCGCAACATCTCTTTGGCCAACTCCGCGGTGTGGTCTAGAGATTAGGAGATTTTTTCTCCCTCTACATCCTCGACTGTCTCTTCGTGGATTTCTTCGACGTGGAGCGGATCAAGGCCCTGCAATGGCTGGTCCGGCATGCCCCGGAGAGCCAGCGACAGGCCAGCATCGATGCCATGGCCCGCTGGATCGCCGGCTACCGGGATTCCCT
>CAZUID010000002.1:0-11327 GCA_964620985.1 uncultured Candidatus Saccharibacteria bacterium
GGAATCGAACCCCCGACCATCTCCTTAAGAGGGAGCTGCTCTACCAGCTGAGCTATGGGCGCAACACTTTTCATCTGTAAAAAACAAAGTGCCCGAGGTGGGGATCGAACCCACATCCCTTGCGAGACACGATTTTAAGTCGTGCGCGTATACCAGTTCCGCCACTCGGGCGATAGACTAGATTATATGTGGAAAAGCTATAAATTACAAGCTTCCCTACTGGGTAAATAAATTGTTTGACTTTCCTGCCTTTAAATTCCATACTGATAGTATCGAAATTTATTTCAAATAAATTTAAAACTTATGAAGAAAAAATATATAAAAAGGAACACAGGTTTCACCCTTATTGAAGTATTAGTGGTCATCGGCATCATCGCCATCCTAGCTTCGGTGGTAATAATTGCGATAAATCCAGCGAAGCAATTCGCTCAAGCTCGCAACACTCAAAGAGAAGCCAACATTAATGCAATACTAAATGCAATTGGACAAAGAATGGCGGACAACAAAGGAATATTCGAGGGAACATTCACCATTTCTAGTAAAAATTATACTTGCGACGAATTACCACCAATAAATGGAGCAGAAGTCGCAGTATCTACTGATGCAGCTGATTCTAAAAGCACTACAGACGAAGTAGGTGAACTTGGATGTCTTATGCCTACATATATTTCCACCCTACCCAAAGACCCGAAGTGGACTAACGGTGGCGACACGCTATACGATATTTCAAGAGACGATGCTGGTAGAGTAAGAGTCTGTGCTCCCCTTTCTGAGTCACCTAAATACGAAAACGCACTGCCTGATGCACCGCCAATTTGCGTAACTAGATAAATTACTGAAGTTCAAAATACTCAGGTGTATTTATTGACATCCAGTCGAGTAATTGTCGCATAACAAAAGACGCTCCTATTGTCCCACTCGAGGGTCCAGACTCCATCATTATAGTAAAAGCATATTTAGGATTCTCGTAAGGAAAAAAACCAACCACCCAAGAATTTATCCTATTTTTTAATGCACCAAGCTGTGCGGTACCAGTCTTCGCTGCCACATCAACATAAGGCACGTTAAGTGAGGTAGCAGTACCAAATGTAACAGTTCCCCGCATACCCTCATGAGCAACATCAAAATACTCTTTCTTAAGCTCTATTTTCGAATTCTTAGCTTTAGAAATATCATTGTCTAAAATAAAATGTGGCGTTACTAAAGTCCCATAGTTCGCAATAGCAGAAATTGCTCTCACCATCTGAAGTGGCGTAACCTGGAATCCATACTGACCGATGACGGTATGATATGTATCACCAACGCGCCATTGATCTCCCGAGAAATTTTTTAGTTTCCAATCTGGGTCAGGGATAACTCCCGCTCTTTCGTCTGGGAGATCTACTCCAGTCTTTTCTCCGATACCAAACATCTTGGAATATTTGTCTATATTCGCGATACCAATTCCCTTCTGCCCTTCAAAGCCTCCACCTATTTCATAGAAATAAACGTCTGATGAAACAGCAATGGCTTCCCGCATATCTACCCAACCATGCACTTTCCAGTCTTTAAAGACAGTAGGCTGTTCTGGAAAGTAGGGATTAGGGATTGATATAGAACCTGTTGAAAGAATTTTCTTAAATGGATCAACCACACCTTCTGCGAGTGCACCTATTGCGAAAAAGGGTTTAACTACTGATCCAGGTGTATAAAGACCTGAGATAACTCGATCAAGGAAAACCTTTCTCTTGTCGGTCATATAACTTTGTATAGTTTTAGAATCTTGGCCCAAAGATAACGTCTCTGAATCATATTCAGGGTAACTAGTAGAAGCAATAATTTCCCCATTGTTCGCATTCATGACCACCCCAGCCCCTCCCTGAAAAGCATTCTCCTCTGAGAGATTTTTAATAATATCGAAAAGTTTAGACTGGATTCTTGAGTCGAGAGTAGTTACCAAGTCCTCACCCCGCTTAGGCGCATTAACCATGTTCTCAGAATGCACACTACCACGCGCGTCTACTTCGACAATCTTTAAGCCATTTTCTCCTTTGATATAGTCATTATATTGCTTCTCGAGTCCATCTTTACCTAAAAACTCGGTTTTCCAATACACATTTAGTTTGTCCTTTACGGGAGTACTGACGTAACCTAAAATATGTGAAAATCCAGGGGCTAAATACGTTCGCCTAGGAAATTCTTCTCCTTCAACCTTTTTATTCCAGGCAAGTTCTTTTTTGTTACGGTCATATATTATTCCTCTGTCAGTAAAAATTAATTGCTTCTCCAGGGTGTTATTCTGACTTCTTTTTAAGAATGCCTCTCCTTGTTTGATCTGCAAAAATCCAAGACGAGCCCCGAATACTCCAGTAGTGAGCATGAAAACAAGTCCTAAGAATACTATCGTACTTTTAGAAATTGCTTTTTCTATACGACCTTCAAATTGTTGCTGATCGAAATTTTGTAAATTTTGAGAATCAATAAAAATCTCGTCAGGCTCCACAAAAGAGTTAGCTTTTCTGAATCTATTTTTTTTAAAGAATCTTACAATCATAATTAATACTCACTATAAAACCTTATTTTCTTTTTTAAGAAATGGAAAACAACTAGAATTAAAAAGGTCGAAGCCGAAGAAACAAAAGTAAAATTCATAAACTTTGCCACATTGGCACCAAACATCGCGTCAGAAATCATAAGTATCACTACTGCCTCCCAATAAGTCCGAAACATAGCCATGCCGACCAAGGCCCCTAGCGCAGAAAACCAAAAAGGCATAAAGAATAGGGACAAAAATAATATAATCGAAAAAGAAATACGGGGTGCCATATTCTTATATTACACGCTTCAACAGAAAACACCAACACGTGGAAAACTCTATATTTTAGTAAATTCTGAACCAAAAGAAACGAGAAATCAGGATGACTGCCAGAACAAAAAAAGCATAGAAGAATAATGGGATACTTAAAATAAATAACAGTATAATTAATAAAAACACTTCGAGGTATTTAAACCCTTTAGAAATTTCAGTAAATCCAACAGTATAAGACGGGAAAGCTGCTTCTGCTTGTTTCATCTCTTCGTCCGAAAGAGGCTCAAAGGATCGCTTAGGATCTTGAGCATTTTCTGGTTCAATCAAAGCCTCTACTTTTAATTTTCTAGTTTCTGTTTTCAAAATCAAACTCTTACGAAAACCTTCTGCACTACCTACCATACGCTTAAAAGGTTTCAAGAGGAAATCCGGAGTTTTATCCTTTACGAATCTCTCTATTTTATTAAATGTGTTTTGGCTATTTTTAGTGAAATTTTCAACAGCATCATTCACATCTTTGGTTTGAGCATTCACCGCAAAAACTGGAAAAACCATCAACACTAGAAGTAGTCCAATTAAAATTCTTTTTAAAGACATCTTGTTGTCTATTATAACATGGCAATCTTAGAAGCAATACCGGTGTAGCTTAAAGGTGTGATTTGCTTAAGCTCAGCTTTGACCTTACTTGAAACCTCCAGACTATCAATAAATACCTCAAAATCCTGCATTGTTGTGGTTTTACCGCGAGTTATTGCCTTTAATTTCTCATAAGGCAAGGCCACCCCCTCTCGTCTTAGAATTGTTTGAATAGCTTCAGCTACCACCTCAGAATGTACTTTCAAAACATTCTGCACATGTTCTGTATTTACAGAGATACGACTTAAGCCTTTTAGTAAATATTCATAAGCTATTAAACTATGCGCAAAAGCTGTGCCGAAATTTCTTTGCACCGTAGAATCAGACAAATCTCGCTGTAATCTTGAAACAGGAAGTTTGCGTGCAAAGAATTCAAACATAGAATTTGCAAGGCCTAAATTGCCTTCACTGTTTTCAAATTTAATAGGGTTAATTTTGTGAGGCATAGTAGAAGAGCCTACAGCACCCTCTACTGGTTTCTGGATTATCCATTCATCGCTAATATATCTCCACATATCTTGATTAAAATCTATCAAGATATTATTTATCCTTTTTAAGTTATCAAATATTTCTATATACGAATCATGAGGCTCTATCTGCGTTGTAACTAAATTTGCCTCAAGTCCAAGACTAGATATGAATTTTTTAGAAAATTTTAGCCAATCAACTTTAGGGTAAGCCACAACGTGAGCATTATAGTTCCCAGTCGCACCATTTAACTTACCCAATATCTTTTGTTTTTTGAGATTATCAATCTGTCTCTGGGCTCTAGAAGAAAATACTTTGAATTCTTTCCCGAAAGTTGTAGGGCTCGCACTCTGTCCGTGGGTACGGGCGAGTATTGGTAATTTGCTGTGAGCTTTTGCTAATTTATTAATTTCACTGACAACCTCTGCCAACTTTTTCAATAAAACCTCGGTGCCGTCTTTAAGCATCAAGCCATAAGCTAAGTTGTTGGTATCCTCACTGGTTAATCCAAAATGGATCCACTCTAATACATCTCTAAGCGTTGTACCAGCAAGCTTATCCTTTATGTAATATTCAACTGCTTTAACATCATGATCAGTGGCTTTAATGTTTTTATAACCCTTTAATTCGATATCAGAAATTACCTGGGCATCAACTAAGGACAGATCGTAGAGAGAGCGAATCAACGTCTTTTCTTTATCAGAGAATTTTCTTAATTTTAATCCTAACTGAGACAAAGCAATCAAATATTCTCCCTCCACCACAAGGCGGTAACGCATCAATCCCCTTTCGCTAAATATTGATGTTAGAACTGCAGAAGATTTTTCGTAACGTCCATCTATTGGAGAAATTGAATTTAATGACATTTACTTCTTGGATAAGTTATTAGTAATACGCTCCATTGCAGACTGAGAAAAATCGTGGTTAAAGGCCTGGCCAGTAATAGTCTCATATATCTCTATATAACGCCTAGAAAGCTCTGCTGCGAGCTCAGGTGGAGCCTTTGGTAGTACCTCATCCTTGTAAGGGTCACAGTTCTCCTTGAACCACAGACGCAGGAATTCTTTATCGAAATACTCTGGCTCTTCCCCCGCCTTGAAACGCACGTCATAAGTCACCGCCTTCCAGTAACGAGAAGAGTCTGGGGTGTGAATTTCATCGATCAAGGTAAGCTTCCCTTCATCATCTAAGCCAAACTCATATTTAGTATCTACTAGTATTAAGCCTTTCTCTAATGCAATCTTCTGTCCACGTTTAAATAATTCTTTAGCCACTCTTTCAACTTCAGTGATGACTTCCCTCGAAAGCAGACCTTCTTGCACAATTTCATCAGGAGAAAGAGTTCTGTCGTGTTCTTCAAATTTTGTAGACGGAGTAAAAACAGGTTCCTCTAACTTTTGATTTTTCTTTAAACCTTCTGGGAGAGTAAAATTACCGAAATCACGCTTACCAGCTTGGTAGTGAGTCCAGAGCGATGTTGAAGTCACTCCTGTTATATAGCCACGCACAATAGCCTCTATAGGTAAAGGTTTGCACTTCTTGGCGACCAACACGCTTGGGTCTGGTGTGCTTATAACATGGTTTTGTATTATGTCTTTAGTTTGCTCGAACCAAAATAAGCTTATCTGATTTAAAATCTCACCCTTGAAAGGTATGTGGGCGATAATGCGATCAAAAGACGAATGCCTGTCTGTAGAAACAAGAGTAATATTATCTTTACCTATATAAATATCTCTCACTTTACCTGTCTTCTTCTCACCAAGAAAATCAAAATTAGTCTCTTTCAACACATCATCAATATGCTCTTTTATTTTTTCTATGTTCATATAATTTTGTTATATTAATTGCACTTTACCAGACCCTTTAATAATTTTACCAATTTGATGAATTTTAAATTTAGGATACTTCTTAATAACTTTATGTATTTTATTTATTTCCTTTTCTTGAACAACTAAGACCATACCTATGCTCATATTGAATGCTCGATACATTTCTGCTTCGGATACACCGCCAAGCTTCTGAATATAAGGAAAAATAGGCAACATCTGCCATGTTCCCTTTTTTATTTCAGCATCTAAATTTTTCGGCAAGATTCTTGGAATATTTTCGATAAATCCACCTCCTGTTATGTGTGCAATACCTCGCACATCCACACCAGCATGCAAAAGTGAAAGAACTGGCGGAGCGTAATTAAGATGAACTTTGAGTAGTGCTTCCCCTATCGTCATGCCAAGTTCTGGAACTTTAGTATTTACATTCAGCTGAGCAACTTCAAAAATCAATTTTCGCGCTAAAGAAAAACCGTTTGTGTGTAGCCCCGAAGAAGAAAATCCTAAAATTATGTCTCCTGTTTTTATTTTCTTACCAGTAATAATTTTATCTTTTTCAACTACACCCATGATAGCCCCAGCAATATCGTGTTCGCCTTTTGCATAAGTACCTGGCATCTCCGCTGTTTCACCACCGATTATGGATACACCAGCCTCTCTACAAGACTTTGCCATGCCATTTAACATCTGCTCCATTACTTTAGGATCTAGTTTATCGTGAGCCACATAGTCTAAAAAAGTTAGTGGTGTCGCCCCCATAGCTACAATATCCCCACAACTATGCCCCACAATATCTTCTCCAACAGATTCATATTTACCAACCATCTTCGCAACAGAGAGTTTCGTACCTACCCCGTCTATGCTTTGCACTAAAACTGGGTGCTTATATTTTTTTAAAATTTTACCGATATCGTAAAGCCCACCAAAGTGTCCTATGCCAGTAAGCACAGCACTAGAATGAGTACTTGCAACCGCATTTTTAATCCTTCTTACAGTTTCGTTACCTGCTTCGATGTCTACCCCAGATTTTTTATACAGGTCACTCATGTTTTTATTTCTCCAAATATTTCTTATATCCAATCTCAGAAAGTTTTTCTCCTTTGACCCTGATCTCACTTTCCATTTTTTCTTTATATGCAACTAACTTTTGTTCAAGATTTTTATCACTAGTTGCTAGAATCTGCACCGCGAGTAAACCTGCGTTTTTAGCAGCGTTAATGCCCACAGTTGCCACAGGAATACCCGGAGGCATACCTACGGTAGATAACAGTGAATCTAAACCATCTAGAGTCTTTGCTTTTACTGGCACTCCGATGATGGGTAAGGTAGTAAGAGAAGAAGCCACACCTGCCAAATGCGCCGCGCCTCCCGCGCCAGCAATGATAACCTTCATGCCTCGATCTTTAGCAGTAGTAACGTATTCATGAGCAAGATTTGGGCTTCTATGTGCAGAACACACAGTAATATCATACGGTACCCCAAATTCTTCCATAACCTTCGCTGCGTCAGACATAACTTCTAAGTCAGAATCTGAACCCATAATTATACCCACATGAACGTCTTTTTTCATAAAGTTATTTTAGCACTAAAAATTAATAAGGCAACGAGAATACACACTGCTCAATTTAGAGCCCCAGACTCAAGTCAATTAAATTTACTAATTGCCTGCAAGTAGTGAACGTATTTTAGCAGTAGTTGCTGGCCCAACAACTCCATAACCCACCTGGCCAACTGATACAATACTGTGTGCTCTCTGGAAAGCTTGCACAGAAGCTTCCGTAACAGGGCCGAAATATATAGTTGTAGTTCCTTGAAAGAAACCTAAATTCTTAAGCACCCCTTGTAGATACATAACGTCAGGTCCAGAAACACCACGATACAACGTTCTGTATAGCGTACCAGATATTGGTGTAGTGTTAACTGGAGTAATCACAGTTGGCGCAGGAGTTGTACCTCCGAGCTCAGCATTCAACGCAGCTCTAGTTATAGGTCCTACTTTTCCATCTGGAACTAACCCCTTAGACCTCTGATATCCTTGTACTGCTTGGAAAGTTAAGTTACCAAAAAAACCAGTTGATACTTGAGAAGCAGGCAGAAAACCTCGAGATCTTAAGAAGGTCTGAAGTATTACAATATCTGAGTTTGTAACACCCATAGTTAACGGCAAAGTTAAGTAGTAAGCAGTCAAAGAATTATTACTTGGGGGCACCACATTGCCGGGAGTTGTTGGATTAGTATTTGTTGGGGGTTTGGTACTACCACCTCCCCCGCCTCCACCACCACTACCGCTATTCGAAGAAGATACTCTAATTGTTACAGATTGAGAAGCAGAACCCCCAGAACCAGTACAGAACAAAGTGTAGGCACCTGAGGTGGTAATATTTGTAATCGTCATATTGCCGGTTGTAGATTTGTTTCCTGACCACGCACCAGAAGCTATACACGAGCTAGCATTCTGTGCCACCCAAGTCAAAATCGAAGAACCACCAGACGCAACAGAAGAAGGAGTAGCATTTAATGAAACAACTGGCATATTTGTTGGTTGATTGACGGTAACGGTAACGCTTTGATTCGCTGTGCCCCCAGAACCAGTACATGCAATGGTATATGTATTACTTGAGGTCGGAGAAACAGATTGTGTTCCTGAAGTTTGTTTTGATCCGCTCCAACCACCACTTGCGCTACAAGATGTTGCGTTAGTTGAAGACCAAGCAAGATTAGCGGAACCACCTACTGGTATCGTAGTTGGAGTAGATGAAATTGATACAGTCGGAGGCACAACTGTCGCACCCACAGTAACTGTCACGCTCTGACTAGTAGAACCTCCAGTACCAGAACAATTTATAACATATGTAGTATTAGCAGTAGGAGCCACTGTTTGCGATCCTGAAGGAACTGCTTTTGATCCAGTCCAGCCACCACTTGCAGTACAAGATGTCGCGTTAACAGCAGACCAAGTCAACGTTGAAGATCCTCCTGAGATTATAGAAGAAGGTGAAGCAGTAAGTAATACAGTTGGTTGAGGCAATGTAGGAGCTACTGTCACCGTCACACTCTGAGCCACTGTTCCTCCAGCTCCGGTACAAGTGATGGTGTAGTTTGTAGTAGCCGTCGGAGAAACAGATTGTGTTCCTGAAGTTTGTTTTGATCCGCTCCAACCACCACTTGCGGTACAAGATGTTGCGTTAGTTGAAGACCAGGTTAGGGTTGAAGAAGATCCGGAGCTAATACTTGAAGGAGTAGCGGTGATGGATACCGTAGGTTGGGGTGTCGGAGGTGGAGTTGGAGTGGTCTTCTCTAGGAAGTTTTCGTAACCCCATCCATCTACTCCGCTATTAAAATCGACATTCCACCAGTAACCTGCCGCGTTTACATTATAGACAGCATTAGAAACTACAGTACCTAGTGACCCTAGGGGTTGAACACCCAACACAGAGCCAGTTGCAGAACTTCTGATATTTAAGCTTGAAGTCGTCCTTACTGTGTCTCCTATGACAAAATTCTTACTCGGCGGATTCCCAGTTCCCACATTTACACTCACACTCTGATTAGCACTTCCTCCAGCTCCAGTACAAGCCAAAGTGTATGTAGTAGTAGCTGAGAGAGACACAGACTGAGTTCCTGAGGTTGATTTGGTTCCAGACCAACCTCCACTTGCAGTACATGTTGTTGCGTTAGTCGAAGACCAAGTAAGTGTTGAAGATCCACTAGAAGAAATTGATGTAGGATTTGCACTAATTGTTACTGTTGGCGCCGCGGTTCCAGAAGTTACAGCTACATTTACACTTCTATTTGTACTACCGTTTGATCCAGTACAAGTAATGGTGTAAGTGGTGTTAGCCGTCGGAGAAACAGATTGTGTTCCTGATGTCGCCTTTGTGCCAGACCAGCCACCAGAGGCTGTACAGCTTGATACATTACTGGAAGACCATGAAAGAGTTGAGGAGCCACCTGCAACAATCGATGTAGGTGAAGCAGAAAGAGATACGGATGGACTTGAAGGTGGTGGCGGTGGTGTGCCTCCTCCGTTTTCTGCGTATTGAGTTGCAGAGAGAACAGCAGCTTCATTAGCACCCTTACCAGTTGCACGAGCGGCCGTGATGTTGGATACGAATTGGGTTGTGGGGTATCTAGAAGCTTGACCTGAGCCAATAGCAACGTTACCAGAATAAACAGAATTGCCTCCGACAACTAAACCATCCGTGAAGCTAATTTCTCCAGACTGGTTACCTCCGCCGTAATTACCTCCCCCTTCATAAATTCCATAAGTACCTGCTGCTACAACGTTGTCAGTGAATTGGAAGTTGCTAACATGCGGTCTTGTTGGATTTACAAATCCAACAAATGCATTCATGGTACCAAATGATGTCATTGTGTTGTTTCGTATAACAACATTCTGTGGATTTACAGCAATTTGCAAAAATCTTGTGGTGCCAACAGCAAAAGGAGGTACAGCAATATTTTCATAAATATTATGCTCAATCAGTAAATTAGTGACTGGACCACCTGTTGGTTTGGTTGGCTCATTACCCACAACATCAAAGACTCCAGGCATATTCCTCATGAGGTTGTACCTTATTGTGACATCAGATGTTTGACACCAAGTACAAGCGCCACCCTGGTTAGTGGTTCTTATTAGAACACCCATTCCTTTCTGAGCATCGCTCCAGGATCCATCTAGAATATTTCCTTCAAATAACACTCTGCGAGCGCTCTTGAGCTCAAATAGATTTTTCTTTGTCCAAAGTTTATTCGCCATATTTGCTCCCCATGACGCAGGGGTATATAGATAGTTCCCTCTCATTTCGATATCGCTTGGAATCAATCCTGGGATAGTTGGGTCAGAGCCTCCGAACATAACGTTTTCAGTGTCTCCCATCAACATATTGTTTACGATCTTAAAAGGACCCGGCCCATTCCATCCAAGTATCGCCTGAGAGTCAAATCCTTTCACGTGACATTCTGCTAAATAACTATCAGAAATTTGTGTACGGCCAGAGTTAAGCTCCACGCATCGAGAGGTAGGAGTATCAACAAGACCGTGTATGTATACTCTGTCAAGAACTATATCGGTGGGTACTTCGGCAAGAGTATTCTGTGTTGACCCGGTAGAGCCTAGCCTTACAAGTCCATATTGAATATACCTAGTATCGTATGTTGGAGTTACAGAAACCTCAACACCTGTAATCCACCAACCGCTGGCAACACCGGAAGTTGTGGTTGTTAAGGCAGGCTGGGTGTTAGGAGTTAAAATCTTAGGCATTAGGGCTTCATGTGCTGGGCTTACTCTAATTCCTCGGCTTGGTAGCTGAGAAGATTTACTTGAACGAATCAATATCCAGCCGTTAGCAGAAGTGCCACTTTTTGCTGGAAGAGTAAAGTTACCTGTAAATGTCGCGCCGGCCTCAAGGACAATCTCATCACCTCTTTGAGCTTGGTTAAGAGCTGTTTGTAAGTTACCTCCTGAATTAACAGTCCAAGTAGTCCCCGTGACTTGAGGATAACTGAAATTCAACAACATTGGTGAAGTAGGAAGAGTTATGGGGCCAGATGGAGCAGAGATATTCACACTAGCATTTCTACTAGTGGTGCCACCTGCTCCAGTA
>CAZUID010000002.1:11337-20031 GCA_964620985.1 uncultured Candidatus Saccharibacteria bacterium
CGGTGAGGCGGAAAAGCTAACAGTCGGAGCCACAGCACCAGAGGTCACAGTTATAGAAGTAGATCTATTAGTAGAACCCCCCGCACCAGAACATGTAATTGTGTACGAAGCGTTTGCTGTGGGAGATACTGACTCTGTGCCTGAAGTAGCTTTTGACCCAGACCAGTCACTTGATGCAGAACAAGATGTTGCGTTAGTTGAAGACCAGGTCAGAGTAGAAGCATCTCCTGAAGCGATTGAGGACGGAGAAGCCGAGAAAGAAACAGTAGGAGCTGGAGTTGGTGGAGGGGTAGATGTTGGTGGAATCACTGTATCCCATATTTTAACTTCATCAAAAATAGCATTATTGTTCATCCCAGAAGCGCTACCAGGACGCACGTTACCTACATATATATATGCACTAGAGCTCTCAGCAGCTGTATACCACGTACCAGTAGTTACAGGTAGGCCATTGTCTCCTTGAACATTAGCTTCTACGCCGTTAAAATATATATGAACATTCTGTACACCGGGAGCAGCTTTCCAATCCCAAGTCACCCTGACGTTGATCCAATCATTTGCATTCCAACTATAATCGCTTGATGATATTGTGTTAATTGCATCTAGATTTCCAGCTGCATCAAATTTGTGAATATAAAAATCATTATGGTTCGAAGTGTTATGTTTCCCCATACCCCAAGCTCCAGGAGTACCCCACTCACCCACACCAAATATCCTATATTTTTGACCGTCATTATGGTTATAGTTTGGCTGAAACCAGAAATCTAAAGTACCACGATCCAATTCAACATTTTTAGTACTACCGTCAGTCTGCTGAAAGCGAACATATTCTGCAATGGAATCCAGGCGTACAGCATTACCTGATTGCCCAGATACAAAATCATTAGCTGGTGTGGTCACAACTGAAGCGCCTGTTCCCGTGCCATTTACGGGGCTAGTTACAGCACTAGCATTATTCAAGGTTGAATATAACAGCAACGTCCCAGAGGGAACTTGAGCTAAATTATTTTGCGGTATATTAGAAGATAAATTATTTCTTTCTAAAATAAACACAGCACTAAATAATACCAGTAAAACTGCCACAAAAACTAAAGTAATTTTTTTCATTTAATTATGACAGGCTTCTTTCACCTTATACTGTTAATCAATATATAAATACTAACATATGTGTCGTATATTAATGCAAGAAATGCCTTACTCCGGTCATCACCATTGCTATATCCAGAGAGTCCGCCATGTCGACAGACGCTTGGTCGTTCTTTGAGCCCCCAGGCTGAAGCACAGCCGTAATACCAGCCTTGCCTGCTATCTCGACAGTGTCTGAAAATGGGAAAAAGGCTTCTGACGCCATTACCGAGCCCTTAACATCAAAGCCAAAATTCTTGGCTTTTTCTAATGCTTGCTTGAGTGCATCCACTCGTGCCGTCTGCCCACAACCCATAGAAAGCAAGGCCCCGTCTTTAACCAATGCAATAGAATTCGATTTCAAATGCTTGACTGCAATACCTGCAATAATTAGATCTGCTTTTTCTTGCTCGGTTGGCTCTCGCTTCGTTGCAACTTTGAAATCTGCCTCAGACTCAACTTTGACATCCCTGTCTTGAACCAAGAATCCAGTGAAGTTAGATTTGATAACTTTAGAAGATAGTTTCGGATTATGCCATTTCAAAATTCGACAATCTTTCTTCTCTTTTAGAATAGCTAATGCTTCTTCTGAGAAAGATGGTGCGATGATGACCTCTACAAAAAGTTTTTTCGCTCGTATCTCTTCTGCAATATCTTGTCCAATCTCTCTGTTGGCTGCGAGTATCCCCCCGAAAGCAGATATTGGGTCTGCGTTGTAAGCTTTCTTGTAAGCTTCAACCAGATGGCCCTCTTCGCCGGTAGCTAACCCACAAGTATTGGTGTGCTTCACAATTACAAAAGCTGGTTGAGTAAAATCATAAACCGTTGCAATCGCCGCTTCGGTATCTACTAAATTATTAAATGACAATTCTTTACCATGCAGTTGAGTAAAGCTCTCATCAAGCTCCCCTATAAAATTCGCTTTCTGGTGCGGGTTTTCTCCATAACGAAGTGGTGCATTTTGGAAATATCCTCTTATCGCCATATCGTACAGACTTGTTGTTTGAAAAGCTTGCCCTGCAAAAAGTTTTCTTTCCTCTATGCTTGTTTCAATCCTCTCTCTTAATATTTTTGTAAGATGTTCGTATTGAGACTGATTGGAAATTATTACAACATCATTGAAGTTCTTCGCAGCCGCACGAATAAGCGAGACCCCACCGATATCAATCTTCTCTATTATTTCGTCGTTCCCTGCACCACTCTCTAGGGTCGCTTCGAAGGGATATAAATCAACAATCACCAAATCTATATCTTCAATCTCGTGCTCCTTCTTCTCTTTTTGGTCACCCTCATTTAGACGTCGATTAAGAATCCCGCCAAATATCTTCGGGTGCAGAGTCTTCACTCTACCGCCAAACACAGAGGGAAACCCCGTGAGACTTTCAACTTCAGTCACATTTACCCCTATATGTCTGATAAATTCTGCCGTGCCTCCGGTGGAAATAATTTTTACATTATTCTTATCAAGTAATTTTACTATTTCTTCCAAGCCGTCTTTATTGAAAACAGAAACCAACGCGGATTTGATTGTTTTGTTCATTGAATTTTATTTTAACATTTCTAACGCACCTCTACCTACATCCTTCCGATACTGCATGCCTTCAAAATCGATTAACTCTACGGCTTTATAAGCTTTATCCAGTGCTTCTTGCAAACTATTCCCCGTAGCACTAACACCTAAAACTCGCCCGCCATTAGTGAGCAAGTTTCCCCCTCCTTTCTTTGTACCTGCATGAAATACCACAACATCATCATTTGCGTTAGCTTCCTCCATTCCTGTTATGATTTTTCCTTTTTCATAATTCCCTGGATAGCCAGCTGACGCTAGAGCAATATTACAAGCAAATCCATCCGCCCAATTTATTTCTAGCTCATTTAATTTTCCTTCCATACTTGCTTCAATAATATCCAAGAAATCAGTCAGTAATAATCGCACATAAGACTGAGTTTCAGGATCGCCAAATCGTGCATTAAATTCAAAAACCTTAGGCCCTTCTTCGGTAAGCATTATTCCAGGATACAACAACCCCACAAATGGTCGCTCATCTTTCGCCATACCTTCTATCGCTGGTTTTATTATCTCACTTTCAATCCTTGCCAACATAGCACCATCTACTAAAGGAAGCGGTGCTATAGTACCCATACCTCCGGTGTTAGGACCGTTGTTGCCATCAAAAATTCTTTTATGATCCTGAGATGCTGGCAACAACTGCCAATGCTTACCATCAGAAAGCGCGTGAATAGAAATCTCTATGCCATTGAGATATTCTTCGATAACAACTTCTCTCCCCGCATCACCGAAAATCTTATCGACGAAAATCTTTGTTAAAATGTCCTTCGCTTCTTCCTTGGTTTTAGCTATTGTGACTCCCTTACCAAGAGCAAGGCCACTAGCTTTGACTACTATGGGCAGACTGCTTTTCTCAACATACAAAACTGCATTTTCTAAATCAGTAAAGGTCTCATAGCGCGCTGTAGGTATGCCATGACGCTTCATAAATTCTTTCGCATACGCCTTAGACCATTCGAGTTCACTCGCAGATTTAGTTGGTCCCCAAATTAATAAATTATTTTTCTGGAAAATATCTACCACACCTAGGGCAAGCGGGTCGTCTGGTAAAGCTAGGGTTAAATCTATATTTTCATTTTGTGCAAATTCTAAAAGTCGTGGAATATCCGTGGCCTTAATGTCTAAATTTTCGCCGAACTGCTGCTGCGCTCCCACGAACTGCTGGAGCGCAACGAGCCGCTGTGCCGGCATTACCAGGTGCAAAGAATATTTTGCTTGTTTTGGGAGACTGAGCGACCTTCCAGCCAATAGCATGCTCTCGGCCCCCTCCTCCAATTATTAAAATTTTATTTTTTTCTTTAAGCATTGTTAGATAATTTGGATAAAACTTCAATATATAATTTATTTTCCTTTTTCTTTAGTCTTGAATACAGAGACTCTACGTTGTCATGCTCCGCCACCTCTTCATACACCCTCCCAAGCACAGGACCAAAATCGAAATTTGATGTTAAGAAATGTATCGAAGATCCAGCAAAAGTGGACTTCTTGTCTAAGAAATTCTGTATGGCTTTATTAGTTAGCATACCTTTATTCCACAGCGACGGAGTGCCATCAGGATTTTGAATACTTCCCTCTCCGGCCTCCACTGAATCTGGAATAATCCCCGGATGCAGATTCAAAATCTTATTAGGATAAGTATTTATAACTTCATCTAGAATAATCTGCTTCCAGCCAGCCAAACAAATATAATCTGGAGAATATTTTTGCAAAATCATTAACAGACCACCCTTTTCTCTACAAATCTCGATATTTAGATTATTTTTCCTAGCTCTCTCGAGCCCTAGAGCTTCTTCGGTGTCAGAGACTACTGCCGAAATTTCCGCATTGATACTACCTGAATTAATACCATCAATGATAGCCTGCAGGTTAGTACCTGTGCCAACATTAGAAATCAAAACGATTAATTTAATCTTTGGGGACGTCATATTTTATTTCCTTCTCTCTTTCGAATATAGGTAAAGGATAAATACCATCAAATGAAGAAAGCGAGAAGTGGTCCTTGGTTAACCCGGTTGCAGAGACCATACCTTCTAGCGACAAGAAAGAAAGAGAATTCGCTCCTAAGAATTCACATATTTCTTGCGTAGTTTTCTTAGAAGCTATTAGGTCAGACTGGTTGGGTGTATCAATACCATAAAAATCAGGGAATCTAATAGGCGCGGAACTCACCAGGAAATGCACCTCCTTCGCCCCTGCATCAAAAAGCATTTTCACAATTTGGCGACTAGTGGTGCCCCTAACAATAGAATCATCCATAACCGCAACACGCTTACCTTCTATGACTTTTCTTAGTGGAGTCAATTTCAACTTAACTTTCTCCTCGCGCACTTCTTGAGTAGGTTCGATGAATGTACGATTTATATATCTGTTTTTAGAAATTCCCATTTCAAACGGAATTCCTGATTCTTCGGCATAACCCATCGCCGCGGACACCGCGGTCTCAGGCACAGGAATAATCATATCAACATCAAGCTTGTGCTCTCTCGCCAATACTCGTCCTAGATTCTTTCTAACTTCGTAAACAGATTTATCCAAGATAACGCTATCGTATCTCGCAAAATATACAAACTCAAATATATCCAGCTTAGGATTGGGTTTTGCTAACTGCCTACTCTCTACGCCATGATCTGTAATAACAACCATCTCTCCTGGGTTTATCTCTCTTGTTAGCTCCGCACCTATCGTATCAAATGCACAAGTTTCAGAAGACACTATAATCTCTCCTGCGCCATTATTCTTTTTACCCAAGACTAAAGGCCGAATACCGCAAGAATCTCTGAAAGCTACCATCATATCTCGAGATAATGCTACACAAGAAAAAGCTCCAGTAAAAAGCGAATACACCTTCTCGGTCGCATCCGCCAAATTCAAGCCCTGTTTCATGTACACTCCAATTGCTTGAGTCATCATTTGAGAATCAGATCTATCTTGAGTAGGCTCATTGTGTTTTTCTAGAAAATCTACTAGCGCCTGCACACTTGGCAAATTACCATTATGTCCAAACACAAAAAGATCTTCGTAAATAAACGGCTGAGCGTATTCTACATTGTTACCCTTTGAAGTTGAATATCTGTTGTGGCCGATAGAAGCAAAGCCCGTAAGATTTTTAAGAATTTCCTCGTTGTATATCTGACTTACTAAACCGTCGCTTTTAAATAAATGAATGTTGTCGCCATCGGTAGTGGCAATACCAGAATGCTCCTGACCTCGATGCTGTAAAGCAAACAATCCGAAATACGTCTCGCGCGCAGCCCGCATGGCGGAAGATTTCTTATTTCCCCAAATCCCAAAAACCGCACATTTTTCATTTAAATCTCTAGCCATTTTATTTTTTGAAATAGTTTATTGCATTCCTAAATAAATTTATACCTGCGCTTTCTTTGGGAACCTTCTTAGACATTTTTTGCATCTGCCAGAGTGGACTCTGGTGGTAAAACATAGCTCTCTCTGGGTGAGGCATCAAACCGAGAACTCTACCATTATACGCGGTTACTCCAGCTATGTCATGCATCGCGCCATTTGGATTCTTCTCTAGATTTTGAAATTTACAAATTTCCCCTTTTTCATATACAAAGGCCACTTCCTTTTTCCTAAGCATCTGTTTGTATTCTTTCGAAGAAATTATATATCTCCCCTCGCCATGGGCTATCGGTAGAGAAATCTGTGTGATGCCTGTAAGCCAAGGGCTCTTGCCGATGACCTTAAGATCCACCCATCTATCTAAATATTTACCACCTTTGTTGTGAGTAAGTGCTCCAGGTAAAATTCCTAAATTCGTTATTATTTGAAATCCATTACAAATCCCTATGACTAAAGTATCGCGGGAAAGGAATTCCACAAGCTCTTTCGATAAATGATTTTTAAACTTATTTGCGTATGCCTTACCACTACCTGTATCATCTCCATAAGAGAATCCTCCAGGGAAAGCGAGTATATTGTATTGACTAAGCATCTCAGGATTGGTTACGAGATCATTGATATGAACAATATCTGCCACTCCACCAACAGACTCAAATGCGAACTTCGTTTCCTCTTCGCAATTAAGCCCGTACCCAGACATCACCATAACTTTAGGTTTACTGATTTTCTTTTTGGTTGTCTTTTTTGTTTTCTTCATTTCATTTTCTCCGAAAAACTATGATAAAGTGTGTGCAATTTTTTTACTGTAGTATCTACTATTTTCTTGTCATCTACGTCCGTCACCACAACTTTGCCATTCTTGGTAACCAAGCCTAATTTCGCGTTCGGAATCTCTTTAATCAATCTCTCAAAATTAGCCACATTTTTAGGTGGCACAGACACAAGCACTCTACCCTGGCTTTCAGAAAACATCTTCGCATCGGCCGATTTTGAGCCCCCAGGTAGCCCTAGGACGCTAATTTGAGAGCCGAGCATTCCACCCAAGGAAGCTTTCGCTAGAGCAACCGCAAGCCCCCCAGAGGACACGGATATAGCAGAAGCGACCAGTTCTTCTTTGATAGCTTCTTCGAGCATGCGATATGTATGTAAATTTTTCTTCCAATCAACTTTCGGCACGTCGTTACCGATAGCATCTTTTTTCTTTTGTTGTTTGGCAAGCATTTTGAAATATTCCGACGCCCCGAGTTCATCATGAGTCTCACCAAGTAAATAAATTACATCACCGATATTTTTAAACTCAGGAGACACTGTTTTATTTATATCCTGCATAACACCAACAGCAGAAATCAAAAGAGTTGGTGGAATAGAAATTTTTATAGGATTTCCTTTTTCATCATAACCTTTAAAGTCGTTGAACATACTGTCTTTACCCGAAATTAAAGGCGTGCCGTAGCCAACTGCATAATCATAACAAGCTTTCACTGCATCTTTTAATTCCGCGAGTCTCTCAGGTTCGAAAGACGAGCACCAGCAGAAATTATCAAGTATCGCCAGATGTGACAGCGGTGCTCCAGCACAGACTGCATTCCTGACAGCAGTATCGAGAGACGATGCTGCCATGTGATAAGTATTGATATCAGAATACGAAGGATAAGCTCCGCAAGACAGCACTACTCCCTTCTCGCTTTTAAGCACGGGGCGAAATACTTGTGCATCAGTGTTTATTCTTCCGCGTCCTGAGATAGGTTTCAAAACCGAAGAAGCCTGCACTTCATGATCATACTGATTGGAAATGAAAGAAAATCCCGCAATATTGCTTTGTGCTATTAAATCTTCAAGTGCTTTAGTTCGAGAAGAATCTTTTGGTAAGTTAGGCATCGCGTAAGTCCGAGTAACTGGCTTGGTCGTGAAATTTCTTTTTGGCAATCCATTATGTAGAAACTCAAGAGACATATTCATAATCACTTCACCGTTATAAGAAACCGTGCACTTACCAGAATTATTAAATTCCCCTATCACCGTAGCTTCTACCCCACGACTCTGCATCAATGCATTGAAAACCGCCCACTTCTTGTGTGGCACTGCGAGAGTCATGCGTTCTTGGGATTCAGAAATCCATATCTCCCAAGGTCGTAGTCCTGGATACTTTAGTGGCACCTTTTCTAAATACACATATGCGCCTCCGCATTCTTTCGCCATCTCCGCTACAGAACATGACAACCCGCCAGCACCATTGTCAGTGATACTAGTATAGAGATTCATATCTCGTGCCTCTTTGACGATGGCGTCACTTAATTTCTTTTGAGTTATTGGGTCGCCGATTTGCACCGCAGTCGCAGGCGAAGTCGAATCCATCGCGACAGATGAGAATGTCGCACCGTGAATACCATCTGCACCGACACGACCTCCGACCATTACAATATAATCCCCTGGTTGAGCACTTTTCTCATGAGAAGTACGAGAGCCATTGAAGGTGGGTAAATTTCTAGGAATAATACCCACAGTCCCAGCGAAAACCAAAGGCTTGCCTCGGTAACGTTCATCGTATTTAGTAAACCCAGAAAGTGTTGGTATGCCCGAACAGTTCCCTCCAGAATTTATACCCTTGATAACACCCTCCATGATTCTCTTAGGTGGAA
>CAZUID010000002.1:20041-25369 GCA_964620985.1 uncultured Candidatus Saccharibacteria bacterium
AAACATTTTTTCTTTTCTTGATGAGTCTCTGTATAGTGCTCGCTCATCTTCAGTCTCACCAAAACAAAATCCATAAGTATTGGCGACAGGCTTTGCCCCTAAGCCAAAGCCGATGGTGTCGCGATTTACTCCGACAATACCCGTTATCGCTCCACCGTATGGGTCAAGCGCAGAAGGGCTGTTGTGAGTCTCGACTTTATGCGTGACTAAAAATTCATCATCAAAGACTATGCCTCCCGCATTATCTGAGAAAACAGAAACGCAGAAATCTTTATTGCCTTTAGCTTTACGAATTTCATTTGTAGCGCCTTTGATGTAAGTTTTGTATAAACCATCTTTTATTTCATCTATCGGATTTGCAAAAATAGTATGCTTGCAATGCTCTGACCAAGTCTGGGCTAGAGATTCTATCTCAATATCATTGGCCTCGCGTCCAAGCTTGGAGAAATGATTTTGAATAACTTTCATTGAAGGCAAGTCTAGTGCCAGAGGCCCCCTACGCGCACCACCGACATCTGCGATGCCTTCCCTGCCTATTTTTGTAAGCTCGTCATCTGAGACCCGAAGAGGGACCTTAATAACTGCACTTTGTTCCCCGAGCACCACAGTCGGAGTCTTCATCGGTAAAGTCTGCACTCTATTTACTTCACTACACGTAGCTATGTATGCTTGTTCGATAAGTGGGTTGTGTAAAGCCAGAGATATCTTACGAGCGTCTTCGAGAGTAATTTTTCCTGATACTAAGAAAATCTTTGAACTGTAAACTTCTATATTTTTATTTACTTCAGATTTTAGAAGATCATTTATTGTTTCTTTAGCAGTATTACCCACGTTGTCCGTCACTCCCGGGAGATATCCTATCTCAATAGCATAAGTAAATTTCTTAGAATGTGACCTGGAATCCGAGCCAGGAAAAATATTTACAGAAAACTTTTCTAATATTGGATTAGTTAGAGCGTTGGCTACCTTTGTTAAATTTTCATTCGAAAGCTCGCTGTCTAAAATGTAGCCATTTATAGATTCAACGTCTGAGACCTTGCCAGACAGGCCGAGTTTGTTCCAAGATTTTATAGAAAGTTTACTTACAATATCTTCGTTGGGCGTTACGTATATCCTGGAAATCATATAGATATATTACTTTATTTAGAACACGCATTCAAGTTTTTGGATACTTTGACTTGTATAATTCGACGGCAGTATAATAAGGGCTACCCCAGCTCTTTTTACCCCCTCACGCGGAGCGTGCGATGATTGACGAAGATTTCAACATCTTTGTGCCAACGCGGGACAACAAGCTTTGGCGCGACAAGGCTCCACCATTCCCGAGCCACCTTGAGGGTGTGTACCAGTACGACAGCCAGTCCTGGCCAGCACCATCAAGTTACAACATTCTCGAGATTGCTCAATGCATACATCCTGGCCAAGACAACGGTGGGATGACTACGATCGAGACGATCGTGGATTTCGTGTCATTCCAGGATCTCAAGAATGGGCTCAGGCACTGCCTCGGCTTGTTGGATGCAATCCAAATCCAACAGCTCGGAGCCGAAATGTTCCGCAAGCTGTTCGGCACCAATGTGCTCATGTTTCTTCGAGACCTCGCCAAGGATCGAGGAGACAAGAGCAACACCGGCCCAAGATTCGTCCCATGTCTGTATCTCGACACGGAAGGAGAACTTCGTCTGACGTGGTGTCCGCTCGAACACTACGCAAACAAGCGGTACATCACTCTGACGTTCGTCGAACTGGGACTGATTCACGTTCCCATCGCCGCGTGAAGCAACACGGCACCGCACCACACTTGTGTGTGAGCGGTGCCCAAAACATCGTTCACACACAAGTGAGTAAGTCCCCTTACTCACTTTTTCTTTTTTAAAATAGATTTTCTACCAATACCTCTCGACTACATGATGCTCCTCAGGTCCAGTACCAACATAGATAATTTTCGCATCTAAAACTTTTTCTAAAAATTTCACATAGTCCAATGCTTCTTTCGGCAACTTACCTTTGTAGTCAGAGAGCTTGCCCTGCCACATGGGGAAAGTTTCATAAATAGGTTTTATGTTGGCTTTATTTATATTAAATGGAATTTTGTCTGTCTTTTTGCCATTTATACTGTAAGCTGTACAAACTTTTATATTTTTAAATCCTGAAAGAACGTCGAGCTTGGTGAGTACGAGCTCACGTGAATCATTCATCTTCACTGCATATTTCATAAGTGGAATATCGAGCCAACCAGTACGACGTAGTCGCCCAGTAGTAGCACCTATTTCGTTACCCATCCTTCGCAATGCGATACCCTGCTCGAAATCATCTTTACTATTTGGGTCAGGCTCTCCGAATTTCACTTTTTCATCGAGAATTTTTTTATCTCGACACCACACCGCAGACTTTTCTCCACCTAATTCTGTCGGGAAAGGACCTTCACCGACTTTAGTCGTGTATGCTTTAAATATTCCAATAGAGCTCCCGATACAAGATGGTGGGATTCCTAAGCCAGTTCCCACGCCACTGGCGATAGTATGAGAAGAAGTCACATATGGATAGTGTCCGAAACGCACATCAAGGAGAGACCCTTGGGCACCCTCGGCAATAATTTTGTTACCAGTATTAAGTGCAGAGAATACTGCCTCGTCTGAGTGCACAACTTTTATAGATTTCAAAAACTTTATCCCCTGCCAGAATTTCTTTTCTTTGTCTTTAAATTCTGCATCTAGCACTGTATAACCGAAATCATTTTTCAAAGTTTTTAAATGTTCTTGAGAGAGTGCTTGGTACTTTTCTGCGAAATCTGGGTAGAAAATATCACCCACTCTTAATGCTCGACGCAGAGTAAGGTCTGTGTACGAAGGCGAAATCCCCTTCCCAGTAGAACCTATTTTCTTACGCCCTTTTTGTTTTTCTGAAACAGTATCTAGGATAAGATGCGTCGGTATGGTTAACACAGCATGCGGAGAGACTGAAACTCTTTTAATAAAGGAAACATTTCTAGGAATCATCTTGGCTTCTTCTAGTAACGCAGCAGGGTTGATCACCATCCCTGCTCCGAGATGTATTTGTGACTTACCAAAGACGCCAGAAGGAATAAGATGAAAGACATAGCATTTCTTCTTGTGCCAGATAGTATGCCCAGCATTGTTGCCACCCTGAAATCTAACAATCAAATCATTTTTAGACAAATTCGACGCTATGCGCGCCACACCCTTGCCCTTGCCTTCATCACCCCATTGAAGTCCAATGATTGGGGTGATTTTATTTTTGTATTCTTTAGGCATAAATTTTTTATTGCTTATTATAATTCGACGTAGGGCTCACCATGAATATGTCATGTACGTGACTCTCACGTAAGCCTGCAGGAGTTATTGTATGGCAAGAAGCATTGCGCATGTCTGCGATTGTTTTGGCACCAAGGTAACCCATTCCGGCTTTCAAGCCACCGATGTATTGATGGATAACTTCTCCGAGAGGTCCTTTATAAGGCACATGAGCAGACACACCTTCTGGTACTAACTTTATCGGATCATATTGATCATCTTGGAAATACCTATCACGTGAGCCACGTTGCATCGCATCAACTGAACCCATACCTCGATATTTCTTAAATTTCTGATCGTTGTTTACTATAACTTCCCCAGGAGACTCGTCAGTACCAGCGAAAGTTCCTCCAGCCATAATCACATCTGCGCCGAATACTAATGCTTTCACTACATCACCACTATATTTTATTCCTCCATCTGCAATAACAGGTATTCCTAGTGGCCCGCAAATTTTATAAACATCAAGCACTGCAGAGAGTTGTGGTACTCCAATACCAGTCACGACGCGTGTAGTACAAATAGACCCAGGACCAATGCCGACTTTTATCGCGTTGGCTCCAGATTTAATCAAAGCTCTTGCCGCCTCACCTGTCGCCACATTACCACCCACGATATCAAGCTTTGGATATAATTTTCTAAGTTCTTTGACAGTATCTAGCACTTTCTTAGAGTGTCCATGAGCAGTATCAACACAGAGCACATCAACTCCTGAAGCTACCAGTGCCTTGGCACGTTCTATGGCATCATGCCCAGCACCGATAGCAGCCCCCACGATGAGCCTGCCTTCCTTGTCTTTCGTGGCGTTTGGATATTCTTCGCTCTTTCTAATATCTCGGTAAGTTATCAGACCCACTAGTTTATTATTCTTATCCACGATAGGTAATTTCTCAATTGCATGTTCTTTAAACAAAGCATTCGCTTCAGCTAAGGTTGTGCCTTCTTTACCAGTCACAACAGTGGTGGTCATTATATCTTTGATTGGAGTCTTCTCGTTTTTCTCAAAACGCAAATCTCTATTAGTTACTATACCCACAAGCTTGCCTCCAGCATCTACCACTGGCAGACCTCCTATGTTGTATTTTCTTTTTATACTTAGAGCGTCAGCCACAGTAGCAGAGTCTAGAAGCGTAATAGGGTCTTTAATCATTCCTGATTCATAACGCTTTACTTTAAATACCTGACTCGCTTGCTCAGGGATAGTCATGTTTTTGTGAATGATTCCGATACCTCCGTTTTGTGCCATAGCAATAGCCATCTTCTCCTCAGTGACAGTATCCATAGCCGCTGACATTAGAGGAATATGCAGTGAGATATTCGCAGTTAATTTAGTCTTGGTTATTACGTCTTTCGGCACCACTTCACTATACCCAGGCGCGAGCAACACATCATCAAAAGTAAGCCCTTGGCCCATCATTTTCGGGAATGACACTTTTCTCTTAGAAGGTTTTTGTTTTGCCATAAGACTATAAAAGATATTTAAACTATACACGAAAATAAATACCTAGTCAAAAAACAGTCAAAAACACAAAACCGCCCCATCAAGGAGCGGTTCGGTGCTTAGTAATGTTTAGTCGTCATCGTCTTTATCGTCATCACTACCCTTTCCACTATTGTCTTCGTCGCCATCATCTTCTTCATCATCAGAATCATCTTCTCCATCTTCGTCCTCGTCCTCATCGTCGTCATTCATTTCATCTCCATCATCGTCATCATCAGAACCTCCCGATACAGAAGATCCACTGTTAGCACTGCCTTCTTGGCAATCTGTAGGCTTGCGCCATTCCCCTCGACAGAATATTTCGCTAGCATCTTCCTTTACATCAACTTTGAGAGAAGAATCTATGGATTTACTTTTTGAATCATCCTTAGAGTCGTCATCTGGGTCATCACTCGCATCATTACTGTCATCGTCACTCGAGTCATCCGAGCTGTCCTCTCCCTTTATCTCGATTTTGAAAGAATCGCTTTCAATCTTGATTTTGCCATCTTTTTTCTTAATTTCTAAATCCCC
>CAZUID010000003.1:0-354 GCA_964620985.1 uncultured Candidatus Saccharibacteria bacterium
AGAGCCATCCTTGCCTAAGTGAGTAACTAATGTAACTTCTGCCTCCTGTTTTAATAAATATTTAATAGTAGGTAAAGATTTTTTAATCCTAAAATCATCCATTACCTTGCCATTCATCACTGGCACATTGAAGTCCACTCTTAGTAGCACTCTTTTGCCTTTCAGATTTTTTATTTTTTTGATGCTTCGCATTTTTTTACAATCTCAGAAAATTTCTTATAGTCTAAACTCGCCCGACCAGCCAAAAGCCCATCAACTCCCCCGTTCTCCAAGAAATCCCCCGCATCACGCTCATTCACTGAGCCACCATATATTACCCTAGTTTCTTTAGCCACAACAGGGTTACTTAAATCA
>CAZUID010000003.1:364-19487 GCA_964620985.1 uncultured Candidatus Saccharibacteria bacterium
AAGGACTCTGCGAATGAATATCGCCATTTCTAGTGAATCCGCAGGCGTCGCATCTCGACGATCTGGAGTTGAAGATATTGCCCACACTGGCTCATAGGCCACAATTACTCGAGAGATAGAATTCTTGGGCACCCCCTTGAGGCATTCTTTGATTTGAGATTTTACAATATCAAAGTGTCCATGCGTCGCATCTCGTGATAACTCACCAACACACAACACTGGCGTTAAACTACTAGCCAAGGCTCCTTTTACTTTTTTATTTATCACTTCATCTATCTCACCCATTGCTCGTCTCTCAGAATGTCCCAATATCACATAACGAGCTCCTAACTCATACAACATTTCCGGAGAGATTTCACCAGTAAAGGCCCCAACATCACCCCAGAAGGCATCTTGAGCACCCATAGAAATTTTCTTTGAAACTTTTTTAAGTCTATCGATGTAAATAAATGGAGGACACACTACAACTTCGGTATTTTTAAGCGTTGAAATACTTTTCGCTACACCTACGAGTAATTTATCTGCCTCTTTGGCGGATAATGGGTTCATTTTCCAATTTCCGATGATTATTTTCCTTTTTGCCATATAGCGGATTATAACACAACATGTTAGAATATTCCCAAGAGATGATCTACCGTAAAAGAAAAAGTAATAATAAATTTCTTAAACACAACAGTGGATTTACCTTAGTAGAAACTTTGGTTGGAAGCGTAGTTTTCGCCTTAGTGGCACTCTCTGCATATCAAGCTTTCTCAGGACTCATGGGTGCTGTTATGGCGTCTCGCGCAAAAATTGCTGCTACTTCTTTAGCTAATGAACAATTCGAGATTATCCGCAACCTTACATACGAAGATGTCGGAATAATCAACGGTTTACCAAGTGGTAAAATTCAAAGAGAAAAGATAGTAACGCGAGACAACTACTCTTTCAACTTACAGACTACAATAAGAAACGTAGACGACCCCTTCGACGGCACCATAGGTGGATCTCCGTCTGACAGCTCCCCTTCAGACTATAGATCAGCATATTTAGACATCACTTGTTCTAACTGTAAGTTCTTCTCTCCGCTTAAATTCACCACTTTGGTTGCACCGTATGCTCTAGAAACTGCTTCTACGAACGGAGCCCTGTTTATACAAGTTTTTGACGCACTGGGAACACCGGTCCAAGGTGCTTCTGTGCACATAGTAAATACTCAGACAAACCCAGATACAATAATAGACGACACTACAGACAACGGTGGCTGGATAAAAATAATAGACGCTCCTCCAGGAGTTAATGCCTACAGCATCACTGCAACTAAAACTGGATACACGACGGACCAAACTTATCCTCTTAACGGCACAGCAGGTCCAGACCCACTAAACCCAGATGCAACAGTGGTAATACAACAAGTCACACAAACTAGTCTATCTATAGACCAAGTAAGTTCTTTAGTAGTGTCATCAGTAGATGCTTCTTGTGTTGCAACACCAAACATCGGATTCTCTTTAGTTGGAGAGAAGTTAATAGGCCTACCAGATTATTTAAAATACATAGCACACAACTTCTCCACAGATGGGTCTGGCAACACTACTATCCCCGACGTAGAGTGGGACACGTACGACACAGAACTTACTTCTCCAGGCACTTACGACCTAGCAGGTATGTCAGTATTGCCGACATTTACTGTAAGCCCTAATGAAGTTAAAAATGTACAACTCAAGGTTGTCCCCCACGCTTCAAACGCACTCCTTGTTTCAGTCGAAGATCCGTCTGGTGTCGCAATAGACGGCGCTACAGTACAACTACAAAAAGGTATTTTCGATGAAACAAAAACGACAACAATTGTTGGCGCCTGTCCAACACCAGGACAAGCTTTCTGGAATGGACTAGAGGCAGGAACATACACACTAACTGTATCTAAGGCTGGATATCAAACCAATATAATTAATTTCTCTGCTTCATCTTGGCAACACCAAAGAATAATTTTAAACCCATAAATATGAAACTCCGAAACAAAAAAAGTGGTTTTACGTTGATAGAGACCATGGTGGGCCTAGGCATCTTTGTGATGATTATGCTTGCACTAACACTCATGTCACGAAATACCTGGATATATAATTCGTTTATATCTTCTGGAATAAACAACGTAGACAGCATCAGAAAAGCTTTGAAAACCATCTCATCAGAAATACGCACAGCCTCCACTGCAGACACAGGTGCTTATGTTATAGGACAAGCGACTACCACTAATTTCATATTTTACTCAGACATAGACGGAGATTTACTCAAGGAGCGAGTTAGATATTTTCTACTTAATGGCGCCCTACGAAAAGGTGTAACGAAACCCACAGGTAGTCCTCTGGGATACAATCTTGCCAATGAGCAAGTATCAACACTTATCGACTATGTAACAAATGCTTCCACATTTGAATATTTCGACAAAGATTATTCTGGAACCGAAGCTCCCCTGCCATCACCTGTGAACATTTCTTCTATCCGTCTCGTTAAGGTAACTATCACAATTGACGATGATCCTACTCATGCACCTACGGTAAACACGTTCTCTACCCAAGTTTCAATAAGAAATCTAAAAGACAATTTATGATCAACCAAAAGAATAAAATTACACTAAGAACAACTCCATCCAAACAAGGTGGCTTGATAGTTGTTCAAACACTAGTGTTCTCATCAGTTGTGGTTGTTATGATAGGAGCCCTCGCTGGCTGGACAGCTACGACAATCAAGGCGGGTAGGATAACTTTCAACAGAGAGCAAGCATTCCAACTCGCTGAAGCTGGGGTAGATTACTATCGCTGGCACTTAGCCCACGCGCCGGCAGATTACCAAGATGGCACTGGTGGAGCTGGTCCATACGTACACTCTGTAAATGACAAGAACGGCGATGTTGCCGGCGAGTTTTCACTTGAAATCACGGCTCCGGCTCTGGGCTCAACGTTGGTTAAAATAAAATCTACTGGTGCTTCTGCTTCCGATTCAGCATACACAAGAACCATAGAAACCTCGGTTGCTAAGCCTTCTATCGCAAAATACGCAGTTGCGGGAAACAACTCCATGCGCTTTGGTGCTGGAACAGAAATTTTCGGACCAATACACGTCAACGGCGGAATACGCTTCGACGGTCTAGCCCACAACGTGGTAACTAGCGCCTCAACAACCTACAACGATACAGACAGTGATGCTTGCACCGGAAACTCATGGGGAGTACACACTTGTATATCTCCCGCAGATCCACATCCCCCAACCGCAATTCCTTCCCGCACAGATATATTTGAAATTGGACGCTTAATAAGCCAGCCTTCTATAAACTTTGCTGGATTCACCGCCGACCTAGCAGTGTTAAAAGCGAATGCCCAGTCTGCTAGTGGCTTTTACCGCGGATCTGCAGGATCAGGATATCTTGGATACCATATCGTACTAAAAACAAATGACACCTTTGATTTATACAAAATAAATAGCTGGGCATCCATGGGGAGCTGTTCAACTCAATCCCCCAACACATCGAGCTGGAGCATCGGGACTCAAACATTCCAAGGTAACTATGCTTTCCCGTCTAATGGAACGATATTCCTAGAAGATCATATCGTCATAGACGGTACGATCAGCAGTGCAAGACTCACCATAACCGCAGCAGACTTAATTGCTCCAATAGTTAATAAAAATATCATAATCAATAATGACATCTCATATACATTCTATGACGGCACAGACTCTATCGGACTAATCGGCCAGGGTGCGATAATGGTTGGCCTTATCAGTGAGAACAACCTAAAGATAGACTCTGCGTTAATTGCTCAAAACGACAAAATAGGCCGATACTACTTCAGCGGAGGAAGTTGTACTTATAAAAATCGCTCAGTGATTTCACTATATGGAATGATTGCATCGTTTGCTCGATACGGATTTGCTTACACAGACGGCACAGGCTACGCCACAAGAAACATCACCTATGATGCAAGCTTGCTTTATGCTCCACCACCAAACTTCCCACTAACCTCAGACCAGTACCAGATAATCTCCTGGCAAGAACTTCCGAACTAATTGATATTATCAAGAATAGAGTACAGAGGAGAAATCATAGAGATAGCAAAGAACCCAACTCCTGCTCCTATGATTATCATTAAGAATGGCTCGATAATTGTTGAAAGATTTTTGGTTTTATTTTCAACTTCTTCTTCGTAGAACAAAGCAACCTGGAGCAACATATCAGATAGCTTACCTGTCTCTTCTCCTACTTGTATCATCTCTGACATCATCACTGGATAAAGATTGGGATTGTCTATAAACACACTAGAAAACGGGGTACCTTTCTCTAGTACTTTCTTCGCGTCTTGCAAAACATCTTTATAATACACATTCTGCACCACATCTTCAGTTATCTCTACTGCACGAACTATAGAAACACCGGACAAAAGGAGCGAAGACATGGTTCGGGCGGTACGAGCAGTGTTAATCTCTTTTACTAAAGTATTAACTATGGGTAGATGCAGTATTGCAAAATCAACATATCTATCCATAAATTTAGCTCGCAATAAACTCATAATCCCAAGCACAGATGCACCCAACAACACAAAAGTTAACAATAAATTATCAGAAAAGAAATTACCGAAGAAAATCAAAGCTCTGGTAGATGGAGGCAACACAACTCCTAACTCTTTGAAAGTCCCTGCTAGAGTCGGCACCACGAAAGCAAACATTAAAATTCCAAGCACGACCATTGCAGACAATATAACACTAGGGTACATCAATGCCCCTTTGACTTTCTTCGTCAGAGAGTTCGCCTTTTCTAGGTTCATGCCAACTTCATTAAGAGCTCCCGCCAAGTTACCCGACTCCTCCCCTGCGCGGGTCATGGACACGAAAAGTTTAGAAAAAGTGTTTGGAAACTTAGAGAACGCTAAGGACAGGGTGTCGCCAGAGTTGATGTCATTACTTATAGATACTAAAATTTTATTCAAATTTTTATTTTTCGTTTGTTTTTGCAAAACCAACAAAGCACGATACAGTGACAGCCCTGCTTTTAGCATTCCGCTCAAGTTCTTTGTTAAGATTATGAGCTCAGCAATTTTAACTCGTCCAAAAATACTCTCAAAAACTTGCATAAAAGCATCGCCTTTTTCCTTTTTCTCTTCTATTGAAAGCGGGGTATTGCCACGTACTCGCAAGTCGCGCGCTAAAGCAAACCTATCTTTTGCTTCTTCAAGATTTTCTATGACTTCACCAGTTTTAGTTTTTGCTCGATAATGAAAAAGCATTTTAAAAATTATTCAGAGACAACTCTAAAGACTTCTTCTAGGGTTGTAACCCCCAACACCGCCTGATAAATACCATCTTCTAGCATTGTCATCATACCTTCCTTTTTAGCCTGGGCCTCAAGCTCATCCTGAGAAGCACCTTTCAATATCATCTCACGGATAGTAGTAGTTACAGACATTACCTCATGCATACCCACACGATTAGAGTACCCGTCAGGAGATTCTTCACTTTTCACTGCTTTATAGAAAGGAATTTTCTCCCATGTATCCTTCGGACCCACAATTTTCTCCTTCTGAAGAAGTGAAAGCATGCGATCCAGATCTACAATCTTAGCCAAGTTTTTTATTTCATCCGCGGATAAAAAATATTTCTCCTTACTTACCAACCTACGCATCAATCTCTGTGCAATTATGGTCTTAACGGTAGAAGTTATAAGGAAAGGCTCCACTCCCATATCTATAAGTCTAGGGATAGCACCTGCAGCAGAGTTAGTGTGGATTGTAGAGAGAACTAAGTGTCCAGTCAGGGAAGCATTCACAGCTAAACTTGCAGTTTCACCATCGCGGATCTCCCCCACCATCAGTATGTCTGGGTCTTGTCGCAGAAGCGAACGAAGTCCATTAGAGAAAGTAAGTCCTATCTCGGGCTTTACTTGAGTCTGATTTATTCTAGGCATCTGATATTCTATAGGGTCTTCCACTGTAGAAATGTTAACTTCAGGTTTATTGAGAATCTCAAGCATGGTGTATAGAGTCGTAGTTTTACCCGAACCAGTCGGACCGGTAGCCAACACCATGCCTGTTCGCAGTTTCAAAGAAGCATAAATCCTCTCTAAGCCATCACCGTGAAAGCCCAAAGACTCCAAGGTGAAACCATGTGAATCCTCACGCAAGATTCTTATAACAGTCTTCTCTCCGAAAAATATCGGAAGAGTGGAGACACGAAATGAGAACTTCTCTCCGTCTTGTTCGATTTTAAATCGTCCGTCTTGAGGTAATCTTTTTTCGTCAAGCTTTAGGTTTGAAAGCACCTTGATACGAGCTGTAATGCCCGAGGCTGCACTTTTATCGAGCACCATCGCATCATGTAATATGCCGTCTATTCGGTAACGCACTGTCAGAGTCTTATCTCCTGGCTCTATGTGAATATCAGAAGCATTTTGTAATATTGCGTGAGAAACCAGAGAGTCCACAATTTTTACCACCGGCAAATCTTCTGCCATTTCTTTTAGTTCTTGTTCGGACTTCTCTTCGCCATTATTCTCATCGGTAGCAACTTTAAGAGATGAAGTTTCTTTTTGAATTATACTATCAAACTCAGACTGTAAGCTCTTGCGATACTGTACTAATACAGCTTTCACCGACGGAGTGTCGGTAAGCCTCGGCAAGATACGTAGCCCTGAATGCTTCTTTATGAAATCAATAATTGGTAAATCATCTACATCAAGCATCGCCACTTCTAGAGATGTCGCCGTTTTCGCATAGGCCACTATGTTGTGATTGCGTGCTATGGGCTCAGGAATAAGGGATAACACATTGGGCTCAATCTTTTTATCGTTAAGGGTGACGAAAGGAATACCCAGGACATAGGCTTGCATCTTTTTCAAATCACTTTCAGGTATCTTCCCTTCTGAGAGCAACATATCAGAAAGAGATTGGTTTTTCTTTTCAGCTTTTTCAGCTATTTCATCTAGAGCAGAACGTGAAATAAGTTTAGATTCTAAAATAAATTTCTTTAATTGTTCCTCATCGAGTTGCATTGATTATTATTATAACACGATAAAAGAAAACAATAATCAAAAAATCCCCCGATTGGGGGATTTTTTGATTTCATTAATTAATTTTCTATGAATATTGGTTTCTTTGTTCCAGCTCCAACCGTAACAACCTGAGAGGATACAGGTGTCGACGTACTATCACTTAATCGGAAGCATTGTATGGTGTATGTACTAGAAGGAGCAACTGGGGTTACAACAACTGGAGTCAAGTTGGACACAAGTCTGTTGCCTGCAAAGAAGTTGGAAGTACAATAATCGGGATTTGCAAGATTCGAAGTTGTCCAAGAAAGAGAACTAGTCATTCCCGCCGTAGCCACAGCTAAAGGATTCGCAACCAAAGTTACAGAAGGGGCAGGCTGTACATTTGAACAAGTCGTTCCATTCCAAGATCCAGAAGCACAAGTTGCAGTGACGGTTATACCTCCCCCACTAGGAGAAGTAGGAACTAGAGATTTAGCGTTGTTGTTTAAGAAGAATGTACGAGAACCGAAAGGAATGATAACTAGAGTTTTAGTTCCTGCATCTGCATTACCTGTAGTTACAGGAGGTGCTATTACGAAGTTAGGTGACGCTGCACCACTGTTGTTTGTGTTACTTGTTACGTTAGAGCCTAATGCAACCTCAGGGTTACTTACACTCCAAGTAAGAGTCGTGGTACAAGTACTAGCGCTTAATGCGATTGTACAGTTAGGGGCTGATAGGTTGCCTGTCATTCCAGCAGCCGATGTGGTTGTAAACTGCGCATCTGCTGAATATCCTGTACCGGTTGAGTTGGTTGCATAACCTCTATAGTAATAAGTTGTACCAGCAGTCATTCCAGTGCGAGCTTGAGTAAATACGCCAGTTGTTGTGCCACCTTCCGCCACACAATTTGTTACTGGAGCTGGATTTGCACCCCAACAGGTTCCACGAGCAGTTATTGTAGCAGGCACACCAGCAGAAGTTATATTCGCACCCAATGTCGCTCCAGTAGTAGTCATACCAGTTGCTGTTGGCGAAATAACTGTAGGCACAGCATTCGCTGCACAGATTGAACCATTCCAAGAACTTCCACCAGCACAAGTGGTTGTAACTGTAGATACTGCAAGCTGTTGAGAGTTATTAAATAAGAAGAAAGAAGTTACGCCTCCAAGTGCACTGTTATAAGGTACGGTAAATGTTGCTGACCCATTCAAAGTATTCAATGGACCTCCTGTGCTAAGTGTTGCTGTGCCATTGTTGGTAATAGCAGAAGTGGAAACAGGACTAGCAGTAGTCCAAGTAAGAGTTCCACTTACACAGCTACCCACACCGACTGAGATAGTACAGGATGAAGACGCTGGCAATAAAGTTCCTGACATAGCACTAGGAGGAGCTGTTGTGAAAGTTGTATTAGCTGTGTATCCAGTACCAGTACTATTCGAAGCATAGCCACGGAAATTATATGTAGTACTAGCAGTAAGCGATGAAAGGTTCACAGTGAAAGCACTTGGTGCTGTTTGTGATAGTGTAGCAGTAATACAAGTTGCGCCATTACTTAAGCTAGGGTTTACTGTTGTACTGCTATAACAAACACCTCGAGCAAGCAGTGGTGCTGGGGAACCTATTGTCCTAACAGTTGCTCCTATCACAGCTGTCGATGGAGTTAGAGATCCAGAAGTTGGAGTGTCTGCGGTAGGCATAGCATTCGCTGCACAGATTGAACCATTCCATGTACTTCCCCCAGTACAACTAGAAGTTACAGTGCTTGACGCAAGTTGAGTGCCGTTATTATACAAGAAAAAAGTTCTAGTGTTATAAGGAACAGCAAAAGCTGCTGGTCCTCCAGAATTACCACTAGCAACTAAAAAGTTGGGGGATGCAGCACCAGTATTGTTTGTATTACTTGTGACTGAAGAAGTAGCTACTGGATTTGTGGTTGTCCAAGTGTAATTTATATTACACGTAGAAGAACCAGCATTTATAGCACAAGAAGGTGATGCTGGAGAAAGCGTTCCAGACATTGGAGGAGGAGATACTGTACCCGTAACAAAACTAGTGTCACTAGTATACCCAGTACCAGTAGCATTGGTGGCATAGCCACGGAAGTGATATGTCGTACTAGGAGTAAGCGAAGAAACATTCACAGTGAATATACCAGGAACTACCTGCGACAACACAGCAGATGCACATGTAGCACCATTAGTTAAGCTTGGATTAATACTTGTACTATAGCAAACACCTCTATCTAACAACGGAATAGGGGTTCCTAGTGTTCTAACAGTCGCTCCTAGTGTTGCTGTGGTTGTAGCACCCGCTAGAGAAGTTGGAGTGTCTACAGTTGGTATTGTTCCAGCGACAGCAGCAGCAACTGTTACCGTCATATCATCTGTACCGAATGCACCATTGTTATCTGTTACCGTAAGTCTAAACGTATAGACCCCAACGTTGGTCATGTTTGAAAATGTAGGATTAAGAGTATTACCACTTGTTATAGAAGGTGTTGCCCCGCAAACACCAGCACAAGAAACATAAGACCACACAGTACTAGAAATTGTTCCATCAGAATCTGTCGCAGATGTTCCTGTTGGTGCACTAGATGAAGTAGGTAGCTGAATACTTTTATCTGGACCAGCAACCGCAACTGGTGGCTGATTTACTGGTGGCGGAACTGCTAATGTTGTAAAAGTCGTATCAGCAGTATATCCAGTGCCAAAAGAGTTCGAAGCATAGCCACGAAAATGATACAAGGTGTTTGCAGCCAAACTAGAAGCATTTATTGTAAAAGAACCTGGAATAGCCTGAGAAAGAGCAGCAGACACACAATTTGCACCATTAATAAGACTAGGGTTAGAGGAAGTACTATAACAAACACCTCGCCCTGTCAGCGTTGCTGGCACGCCAAGTGTACGAACAGTTGCACCTAGGGTTGCGGAACTTGTTGTGATACTTGATGAAATTGGTGTATCTATTGTTGGTATAGTGTTAACGGGAGCAGGTGCATAGTTTATTGTAAAGTCTGGGCTTTCTCCTGTATTAACATGCATTGACAATGAATTACCCGTGGTGCTACCCCCTTTCGAGTTTACAATGGAAGTCAACACTCGACTTGTAGGCAATGAATTTACTGTAAGAGTATAGGTGGAACCACCTGTAGTCGGATCAGGAAATACTTCATTGGAGGCACTATTGGATATGTTGTCAGGAGTTATTGTCCAAGTACCCCCAGAACCTCCAGATTCATTTACATTTATAAAAGCATTACAAGGTGCAGGATATACATACGTATTGTTTATATGCGTCCAGGAATCAACGACAAAGTTAGAAGCATCTCGCGCCACGATGTTGTAAGAATTACTAGAAGCAAGAGTAGGGGTTGTGTCTATATACCACCCTACGCCTACATTAGTACCGTCTATGCGATAAGTTACCGCAGTGGGAACATCGTTCCATTGCACAGCAAGCTGGGGAGAGCCAGCAGTACATGCTATCCAAGAAGCAGAGCTATAAGAACCATTGAAATAGGGAACATTTAAATAAGCTGCTTCGGCATTAATTGGAGCCAAAACACTCACTAGTGTAAAGAAAACACTCAGAACTGTTACCAGTAAGAATGATTTTCTAGAAAAAATAAAATTTCTCATAAATATTTATAAATTAAAAGTATCTGTATAATGAGTTTAATTATACCATGCCAACAATATTAAAAATGTAAATGATGTGGATAAAAAGAAAAACGCCCCGAGCGAAGACCATGTAGGTCGACGCACGGGGCGCGATATTCTCTAGCTCCTCGACGTTGTTAGTCGATCGGCTTTTTGCCAGGAGCAACCTTGCGAATGAAATCAAGGTACTCCAAGAGAAGGGGCGACTTTTCCATCTTGTAGCAAGGCGACCCCATGATATCGTCACATCCAGGGGTGTGAGAAAACAGACCCTCTGAGTGTCCGAGCTCATGGATAAGGGTATTGCGACCCTTGTCGTCTCCACCAGAACACTCAGCACGAGTGGCCACCCTCAGAACTACTCTGATGATCGTATTGGTGCTGATGAAGAAATCAGCACCTCCACAAACACTCGAGTTGGTGATTGAGGAATCAAACACCGCAAGGCGCAGAGCCTTTGCAGAATCTGGTTCCTCTGTCAGCCCCCAGAACCCGAGCACATCAGCCATCCCTCGACGCTTCATCTCAGGGTCAAGCCAAACCCCTCGATTAATGTAGTCCTTATCAGACCATCTGACAAGTCTACCACTGATGAGATTCTCCTTGACGAGAGCTTTCGCCTCCGCCGAAATCGGAGGAAGCTCACTCCACGGCGTGCCGTCGGGTTTGACCACGAGCTTGACGGTTGCCGTCTTGCCAGCGTGTGTTACTGTCACTGTGGCCTCACCGGGCCCCATCGCAGTAACCTTACCGGGAACAACGGTTACCGGCCCAGTTGCGGACCAGTTCGCCGTGCCAGTAACGACGACCTTGTGGCCGTCGCTCCACAACTCCTCCGCGGTGCATAACCGATACGCGCCCGGGGTCATTGTGGTGTCAGCCCCACAATCAAAAAGCAGGCTGACGAACACCGGCGTCGGTGGTGTCACCACCACCGGACTGACGGGGCCTCCATCCGACCCACCGCAAGCAGTGAGGACGAGATTGGTGATGACCGCAATGGCGGTCGTCACACGACGAGCAATCGCTAAAGCAGTCATCGGAGATCTCCTAGTCGACTCATCGACCAAAGGAAGGGTGAATAAGGTGCTTCGTTGACGAACAACAGCTAGTGCGCAGAGTGCGCACGTCTAAGGGGATTATACCACAAAACATGGACAAAAAGCAAGTAAAGTGGACAAACTGTGAATAACTGAAAAGGGTCAAAAAACGTTGAAAAATAAGGCTAAAAAACCATCAAAAACTCCAACTTGAGAAGAAAGCTTGCGACACATCCTCTACTATGATATGCTTCTAGTATAAACGTCCTGTAAACCAGGGCTTTTATTTTTAGCAAAATTTAATAAAAACACACTATGTTAGACTTAAAAACATTCAAATCAGCTCTCGAACAATTAGAAGAAGAGAGGAAAATTCCAAAAGAAAAGATACTAGATGCTATCGAGCAAGCAATGGCGGCAGCATACAAGAAAGACTACGGGAAAAAGGGACAAATAATTCGTGCCAAGTTCGACCTTGATACAGGTAAAGTAGATTTCTATCAGGTGAAGATCGTAGTTGACGAAACTATAACCAAAGACGAAGCAGAAGACGAGGAAGTAGAGTACTCCGTCAAAGACGAAGGCGATGAGCGCGTTCGTTTCAATAGCGAGCACCACATAATGCTTGAAGATGCTAAGAAGATCAAGAAAGGCGTCGAGCTCAACGACGAAGTCGTATTCCCTCTCGAGCCGAAAGACGACTACGGTAGAATAGCAGCGCAAACTGCCAAACAAGTTATCGTGCAGAAAATCCGTGAAGCAGAAAGAACTTCTATCATCGACGAATACGGCACCAAAGAAGGTGAAATAGTTTCTGGTATCGTGCAGAAAATCGAACGCGGAAATGTTTTCGTAGATTTCAACCGTGCTACAGGTATACTCGCTGGTGATGAACAAATCCCAGGAGAATATTTACAGCGTGGTCAACGCCTACGTGCATATCTCTACCAAGTAGAAGATACACCAAGAGGAATCTCTCTAAGACTTTCTCGTACTCATCCTAAATTCTTAGAGAAGCTTTTCGCTGTTGAAGCACCCGAAGTTGCTAACGGCATCGTAGAAATAAAAGCAGTTGCCAGAGAAGCTGGCGCTCGCTCTAAGATAAGCGTCCACTCTAACGATGATCATATCGATCCAGTGGGATCTTGCGTAGGACAGAAAGGTACTCGCGTTAACACCATAACTGCAGAACTAGGCGGTGAGAAAATCGACATTATCCCTTGGTCAGAAGACCCAAAAACCCTTGTATCCAATGCTCTTTCCCCTGCTAAGGTAATCTCAATAGAGATAGACGAGAAAGAACACAAAGCTACAGTAGAAGTCGGCGAAGACCAGCTCTCTCTTGCGATAGGTAAAGGCGGTCAGAATGTACGCCTCGCAGCGAAACTCACTGGTTGGAAAATAGACATCAAAGGCAATGCTAGTGGTGAAGTAGCTTCATCAGAGGTTGCTGAGTAAGTACAGAATTTTGCTTACACTCGAATCACTTGTTATAATAATTAAATAAATATATGGCAAACATAAACCATAAACCTTCGAAGAATATGTTAAATCTTCTTCACGTGCTTCCTGCATTTGCGGACAAAGATAAAGTTGTTGTGAATGCAATAGTAGAGACAACAACAGGAAGCTTAAACAAATACGAAATCATAACTGAGTCAGGACAACTCAAGCTTGATCGCGTGGGATACTCTTCACTTACCTACCCTTTCACTTATGGCGCAATACCTCAAACATGGGATTATGATAACGATCCGCTAGATATCTGCATTGTAAATGTTACAGAACCGTTGGTGCCAGGTTGCCTCGTTGAAGCACGAGTTATTGGAGTAATGAAATTCGAAGACGCTAAAGAAATAGATGACAAGATAATAGCAGTTTTAGCTGCCGACCGACGCAGTGACCATATTAAATCTATAGAAGATCTAGGTGAGCAATTCCAGAAAGAAACTATATATTTCTGGGAGAATATAAAATTCTTAAAGAAGCCAGGCACTGGGGTTACTAAAGGATTCTTCGACACCAAAGAAGCTACTAAAATCATAGAAGAATGTGAGGGAAGATATACCGAAATCTACCTCCCGAAGTTCGACTAGGTAACTTTTGGTTTCTTGTTTGAAACTAATGTATAATACGACTAACGCTATCATAGTAAATATGGTAGTTTGGAGTTATTATCTAATTATTATTTTAATTAAAAATATATGAAAAAATACAACAAATACATTGTTTTATCGATCGTTATGATGCTAGCTTTGTCTAGTAACTTGGTTTTAGCAAACGAAGATGGCTCTAGCACAACAACAACTACTAAGGATGAAATGCGTACGAAAGACGAGCTACGTGCAAGAGAATTAAAGATGAAAAACGAGAGAGCAAATCTCGAAGCTGAACTAAAAGCAAAGCGAGAAGCTCAAAAGAGCAAAACCGACGAAGAGAGAAAAGCCCTAGAGACAGAAATGAAGGCCAAGAGAGAAGCGATAAAAGAGGAAAGGAAAAGCCTAACTACTCCAGAAGAAAAAGCTGCTTTCGAACAAAAGATGAAAGACGAGCGAGCAAAGCTTGAAGCAGAAATGAAGGCCAAGAGAGAAGCTTTCAGAACCAAGACAGAAGCTGAGCGTCAAGCGTTAATTGCCGATCTTAAAACCAAGCGAGAAACCTTCAAGGAAGAATTGAAAGCAAAGAAAGAAGAGTGGAAAAATGCAACCAAAGAAAGAAAAGAGGAATTCGTAAACAAAGCCAAGACAATGCTAAGTGAGAGATTCCAGAACGCAGTAGCAGAGATAGAAAAAGCTCAGACAAGAGTCGCGGAGATAATATCTAAATTAAAAGCTGATGGTAAAGACACAACTTCAGCCGAGGAATACTTGAATCTCTCAAAGAGTAAGCTAGCCGAAGCCAAAGCAAAGACTGCTGAGATCAAAGCATTAGTACCCACAGACGGATCAAGCGTAACCCCTGAGATTTTCGAACAAATCAAAGTTAAGGCAAGAGAAGCAAAAGACCTACTCAAAGAATCTCACACCAACCTTAAGAGTTCAGTCGAAGCTATCAAGAACCTAAAAGCAACTAGTACAGACCTTGATGATTCAGAAGATGACTCATCTAAGTCTGAATAAATTATTATTAATTAACTAATTAAAAACATGGAACCAGAACAACAAACAAATTCAAACGGTGCATTAGTGGGCTCAATAGTTATTATCATAATCTTAGTGCTCGGTGGATTGTATCTTCTAAAGACCAACATGGACAAACAACCAGTAACTCCAGCAACAGAAGACACAACATCCGGCACAGAGATGCAGGACAATAACACGACCGACACTACTGAAGTTGAAGCTGAATTAAACACAATGGACCTAGACAGCCTAGACTCTGAAATCTAAAATGAAACTAAATATAAAGCATTTACCTAAAAGCGAGATAGAAATCGAGGGCGAACTTCCTGGTGAAATTTTTGAATCTTATTTCAAGAGTGCACTAGAGCACATAAGTGAGAAAATCGAACTCGATGGCTTCAGAAAAGGCAAAGTACCTGAGAAAATATTGATAGAGAAAGTTGGTGAAATGCACATCTTAGAAGAAATGGCAGAACTTGCTCTAGGTGAACACTATCCTAAGATCTTAGAAGAAGAGAAAATAGATGCCATCGGCCGACCTGAAATATTTATCACCAAGCTAGCTCGCAATAATCCTCTAGGATTTAAGATAAAGACTGCGACTCTACCTAAGGTAGAACTACCTGACTATAAAGACATTGCAAAAGATGTTGTCAAAGAATCCCAGGAAGAAAAGGAACTAGCTGTCACCGATGAAGAAGTCGAGAATACCATCATGGATATTAGGAAATCTCGCGCTCCTAAAATACACATGGCCGAAGGAGTAGACAAGGAAGTAGGTAAGGAGGGCGAAGAAGTTAAGGCGCCTGAGCCAGAGTTACCAGAATTTAACGATGACTTCGTTAAGGGGCTTGGTCCATTCGAGAACGTAGCAGACTTCAAAGACAAACTAAAAGAAAATATAAAAATCGAAAAGGAAAATCAGAAGCGCGAGAAAACTCGTCTAAAGATAGTCGAGAAAATAATCGAAGGCACAAAAGTTGAACTCCCTGAAATATTAATAGACTCAGAAGTTGAGAAAATTCTACAGAGAATGGAGTCCGACATCGCGCAAATGGGACTAAAGTTTGAAGACTATATCAAACACATCAACAAAACCACTGATGATTTGAAAAAAGAATTTAGAAATGATGGCGAGAAAAGAGCCAAGCTAGCTCTCGTGCTTCACCATATAGGCAAAGCTGAGAAAATAACCGCAGACCCAGAGCAAGTGGCTAATGAAGTTGCGATGATTCTCGAGCACTACAAAGAAGCTGACCCAGAAAGAGCTCGCATGCATGCTGAAAACATCCTCACTAACGAGCAGATATTTAAATTCTTAGAGAACGTAAAGTAAACTACAGACCAAGCGACTCTAGCAAAACGGCCATTCTTACATAGAGGCCGTTTTTTGCTTGGCGGAAATACGCTGCACGAGGGTCCAAGTCTATCTCAGGGTCAATCTCGTTTATCCTAGGCAAGGGATGCATTATAATTGCATTCTTCTTTAGAGCTTTAAGGTGCGTTCTCTTGAGCAAGAACAGATCTTTAACTTTATTGTAGTCGGCGATACTTTCAAATCGCTCTTTCTGCACTCGTGTCATATACACCACGTCTGCAACTGACAATGAGGCATCTAAGTCTCTCGATTGAGAAAACTCTATCCCCTTTTCTTCAAGCAACTTGGTGTATTCTTTGGGCAATGCAAGTTTGGATGGAGAGACAAAAACAAATTTATTGTTTTTGTATTCTGCTAGAAGCGGTAGTAGAGAATGGATAGTTCGGCTATAAAGAAGGTCCCCCACAAAAACCAAAGTTATATTTTCTAACTTCTTATGTTCTTTTTTAATTGTATACAAATCAAGCAGTGCCTGAGTAGGATGCTCCTTGGCTCCGTCGCCGGCGTTTATCACTGGGATTTTAGACACCTTCGAAGCCCTCTCTGCTGCACCACTTTCGGGATGACGGAGCACAAATATATCTGCGTAACCATTTATTATTTTTGTAGTATCTTCTAGAGTTTCACCTTTGTATGCTGAAGAACTCGCAAGCGCGTTCTCAACTGAAATAACTTGAGCGCCCAACTTTAGCGATGCCGTCTCGAAAGAAAGCCTAGTACGAGTCGAGGGCTCGAAGAAAACGCACGCAACTATTTTATCCTTCAGCAATTTGGGAACTTTATTCTTCTTGTCCGCAGATTCAAAAACACTAGCCCTTTTTAATATTTTTTCTAGAAGTTTTCTATCTGCAAACTGCTTACCTGAAATAATGTGTTGCATAAATTTATTCACTTAAATATTCCTTATAAGATTTTATTTCAAAGTCCTCTATCTTGTGGTGTGCCAGTGCTTTGATAAATGCACGCGCAAGATGTAAATCAGTAAACAATGGAATCTGGTTGTCTACCGTAGCACGACGAATTCTAAATCCGTCAGTTATCTGTGTCGCGGAACGCTTGCTGACGCCGTCCATGGATCCATCTTTGCTTAAATTTACCACGAAGGACACCTTCTTCCCTTCTATTATATCAAGTACATTCGGTGACACCTCGTGTGCTTTTCGAACACTCTGACAATGAACTTTATGATGGTTAAGAAATTCAGCTGTTGTGTCTGTCGCAAAAATTTTATACCCAAGACTGTGCAATATATGAGCAGTTTCGATAAATTTGGCTTTGTTTATATCCCCGCCCAGAGAAAGCAGTACTGTCTTTTTCTCAAAATCAAATCTATTGGTACTGAGAACAGATTTCAAAAGCGCTTCGTCGTAGTCTTTACCGAAACATGCGGCCTCTCCTGTGGAAGACATCTCCACTCGAAGTACTGGATCAGCGCCCAGTAGTCGAGAGAAAGAAAACTGTGGCGACTTTACGACTACATACTTGGGATATACAAATTTATGCTTAACAGCTTTACCAAAGAAACTGTCTACTGCCATCTCTGGGAAATTTACATCCATCGCTTTGGACAACATCGGAAAAGTACGGCTTGCTCGCAGATTTACTTCGATAACATATGGTTTGTTATCTTTAACCAAGAATTGAATATTGAAAGGACCAGTTATAGACAACTCCTTGGCAATCTTCTTAGAAATTTCCCTTAACTGAAATTCAGTAGAAGCGTAGACTCTCTGAGATGGATACACGATAGTTGCATCACCTGAATGCACGCCGGCGTTTTCAACGTGCTCCGAAATTGCATAAATGACCAGCTCACCGTCTTGTGCCACTGCATCAAATTCAAGCTCTTTCGCATTCTCGATATATTTAGAAATGGTTACTGGGTATTCAGGTGACAACACTGCCGCCTTTGTTATGAAACTAGATAACTGCGCCTCGTCATAGCAAACCCGCATAGCCGCACCTGAAAGAACATATGAAGGACGCACTAGGACGGGGAAACCTTCCACCTTGGCAAACTTCTTGGCTTCATTCATGTTTGTGAAACTAGACCACTTCGGCTGAAGGATGCTGAGCTTGTCGAGCAAAGCTGAGAAGGCGTTGCGATCTTCAGCTCTGTCTATGTTTTCTGCCTGTGTGCCAAATATGTGAAACCCTTCGCGGGAGAGCTTTTGAGCTAGGTTGTTCGGTCGCTGACCACCCACTGAGATAATTAACCCAGAAGAATTCTCGAATTCAAAAATATCAGATACAGTCTCAAACGATAAATTCTCGAAGTACAGACGATCAGACATATCGTAATCAGTAGAAACAGTTTCGGGGTTACAGTTTATGATTATTGACTCTCTTTTGTGTCGCTTCAGTGCCAAGGCCGCATGCACCGACGACCAGTCGAACTCCACCGAAGAACCGATGTGATACGGCCCACTACCGAGCACCACCACAGACCTACCGCCCAGAGGTACAACATCATTGTGACTACCATGATAAGTCAGATATAGATAATTCGTCTTTGCTGGCACCTCGCCTGCAAGTGTATCTATCGCAAACACCGACGGCAGAACTCCTAGACTTTTACGCAACTTGCGAACTTGAAATTCAGTTTTACCACAAAGCAATCCAATCTTTTTATCTGAAAAACCAGTTTCTTTCAACTCCCGCATTGCCTCTTTATTAAGTATCTTCTTCTTAGAAAATTTCTTCTCTACATCCACAATATTTTTGATTCTATGTAAGAACCATGGATCAATCCCAGTGATTTTATAAAGCGACTCTACACTCATATTGCTCTTCAAGGCCAAAGCCACTGCGAACAATCTTCTGGGTGTTGGAATATTTATGAATTTTTTCAGCTCTTTATTATCTTTAAAGCCGTTGTCGGTAACGCTCTCGATAAGTCCAGTCTGCATACGCACAGCTTTCTG
>CAZUID010000004.1:0-17992 GCA_964620985.1 uncultured Candidatus Saccharibacteria bacterium
ATACTACCCTCAAAACAAAAAAGCCAACACTTTCATAGTGCTGACCTTTTTGTTTAAAATATTTTTATTTATTATTTAACTTCTATCCCCATGCTTCGAGCAGAACCAGCAACAATTGCAATAGCTCCTTCGTCGTCTTTGGCATTTAGGTCCTTTCTCTTCTTGTTGGCGATTTCTAATGCTTGAGCACGAGTTATCTTACCTACTTTAGATGAGTTTGGGTTGCCTGAGCCTTTCTCAACACCAGCAGCTTTAAGGATTAGACCTGTAACTGGAGGAGTCTTAACAACGAAATCATAACTTCGGTCTTCGTATACAGTGATAGATACACCCACCTTATCTCCTGCCATGCTCTGGGTTGCTGCGTTAAACTTAGTAACGAAATCGCCTATGTTAATACCAGCCTGCCCAAGTGCAGGACCTAGAGGGGGTGCAGGCGTAGCTTTTGCGGCCTGAATCTGAAGTTTTATTTTTTTGGTTATTTTCTTTGCCATATATTTTTTCTATTATGTCTTAATCTATCTTAAATCTTCTTAACTTGCAAGAAGTCTAGTTCTACTGGTGTTTCGCGACCGAACATTGAAACCAGAACCTTAACCTTACCTCTCTCGCCATCTACTGAGTTAACCTTACCTTCCAAGTCCTTAAACGGTCCATCGGTGATAAGCACGGTTTCGTCTATAGCTAGATCGATATTGTGTTTTACCAAACTGCTGTCCATTTTCTTGAAGAGATAATCCACTTCTTCTTTTTTTAATGGCACTGGGTTTACTCCTGCTCCAACGAACCCAGTAACTCTCGGAGTATTGCGCACAACATACCAAGAATCATCAGTTACTATCATATCTACTAGAACATATCCTGGATATATCTTCTCCTCTACCTCTACACGCTTGCCTCCTTTAATCTTTATCTTTTTCTCCACAGGCACAATGACATTGAAAATTTTGTCATTCATTCCAAGGGAATCAATACGCTGACGTAGGTTTCTCAAAACCACATTTTCATAGCCAGCATAGGTATGGATTGCGTACCAATTTCTAGCTCCTTGTGTTTCTTGTCTAGACATAAAAATTAATTTAATTAAAGATTAAAAAGAAATGACTTTTTCTAAGCCTCGAGAAAAAATAAAATCGAAAATTCCTAAGAAATAAGCTATCACCACAGAAAGCACTATCACCACAAGAGTGTAGTAAAGTGTCTGACTTCTTTTAGGCCAGATAACGTGTGTTAATTCAGTTTTTGTATCTTTTAAATAATCTGTGATTTTTGACATAAAGTTAAAATTTATGCATTCATTTTAAAAAAGCCCCCTTTCAAGGGCTTTTTTAATATACTCTTTTTACAGCAAATAGTCAACCAGACGATACTAGCGAATCTCGAAAGTGATAGTTACATCACTAGTGATAGTATTCTCGCCTTTAGGTATTTGAGCAGGAGCAGATTCAGCAACAGCCATACCTGCATCCATAGATTTGGCATACATCATAGGCATAGGATAATCTCCAGACTCGCTGAAAGTAACCACTTTACCCAAAGTTACTCCTAGGTCCTTCGCTAAAGCCTTAGCCTTTTCACGAGCTTCTTCGATAGCTTCCTTGCGAGCCTCTGCCTTTAAGGCGTCTTCATCATCTACGGTAAAATTAGGACCACTCAAGTCTGATACTCCTAGAGAGCCTAGGTCCTGCATTACTTTTCCTACAGTGTCTACATTTCTAACCTTTACAGTCATACTCTCAGAAGCTGCATAACCTGTTATCACATTCTTTCCTCGAGAAGGTGGACAACCGTATTCCGTACAAGGCATCATTTTACTGTACTGATATTCATAAACTGGAGAGAAAGAAGAGTTAGAAACTTTGAAATCCTTTTCTAGAACTCCGTTAGTCTTAAGTGACTCAATAGCCTTTGCCTCAATAGCAGCAACTGCCTCCTGGGCCTCTTTGACAGTCTTAGCTTCTTTCTGGATTGTGAAATATACAGTTGCTAGGTCTGGAACTGCAGAAACTTCACCATGTCCAGAAAGAGTAATTACATTCACATCTGCACCCCCTGCCCTGCCGTAAGCTTTAAATTCAGACAAAAGCTTAACTGCAAAATATAAAGACAAAACCACTAGCAATACTGTCACAACCTTACCCAAAACTCCTTTAGAAAATTCTTGTACTGTTTCCATATTTTTTAATTAGTTAATAATTACTTTTTAATCGCAACCAACTCAACATCGAAGCTAAGTGTTGCATTTGGTGGGATTATATTACCTGCACCAGTTGCCCCATAGCCAAACTCAGGCGTGATGAGAAGATTCCTCTTCTCTCCAACCTTCATACCAGCCACTCCGACGTCCCAACCCTTTATAACCATTCCAGCGTCAATTGTAAATACGAACGGTTGAACGTGTCCAAATTTTGGATCTACATTAGAATCAAAAACTGTGCCATCGGTAAGCTTGCCAGTGTAGTTCATTGCTACCGTATCTCCTGACTTCGCAACCTCTCCATTGCCTTCTTGCAATATTGTGACCTTAACGCCATCTGTTTGTGTTGTGTTTTCCATATTATTTTGTGTTTCTTCTACTTTATTCTCGGTAGAACCCTCCACACTACCAAGCTGGGAGTCCATAGGTGTAGGAGCCTTTCTGTTTACAGTCAAAAAGACCAAAACGCCAATAACCACTATTACTATCGCAAACCATAACACCATATTCCCACCTTGTTTTTTCATAATTTTTGTTAAATTAACTTGTTAATAAGGCCAATTATATACTCAAAATACCCTGAAATCAAATTGACTTCTATCGAAACTTTAGTAAAAAAAACGAGCCTTAAAAAGGATTCGAGCCTTGGATCAAGCGGGGCGCTCCAGGCTGGACGACTATCCCCTGAGAAGGTGCTGGAGTACTGCTAGATGGTGTAGTCGGTGAAGTTGGGTTATTGGGATTACCTGTATTTAAGCCTGTACCAGATGAAGACGCGTCTGGATCTATAATAGTTTCTTCTGGCGGGACATACGTTGTCGGGGTTTGTGCCTGAATTTGTTCGTTAACTATTACCAATTGCTCTTCTATGGCCACAACCTCTGCGGTAGTTATTGCGACAGCCTGCTCAGCTGAAACTACAGCCTCAGGTGTTACCGATCCCCCTATCGGTCCAGTATTCCAGTTCACGGTTGAAGAAGATGTCTCTTCTTCAACCTGAGCTACAACACCACTAGAAGGATTCGTGTAATTTTCTATTAATTCCTCCATTGAGGCAATTACTTCCTCAATACTCGCGATAGGAGGCAGAGCGTAGACATAAGTATCTATTTGAAACTGCGTCAAACCTGAATTTTCCACTGTTAAGTTTTCGATAATGGTATTGAAGTCTTCTAGAAATTGTTTTATGGTTTCGGCTTCTTGTTGAATATTATTGGCCTCCACAAGAGTTATCTTGCTGAGATATACTGCATTATCTTTTTTCTTCCACTCAGAAAGTAGGGCATTTATTTTTGCTCTTTGTTCATTTATTTTCAAACTCGCCAATGGACTAGTGAAAATCAATTGCGGATTGGCACCAAGTGGATTGGAAAATAGGTAGTCAGTTTCCCCCACCAACCCTGAGGCTCTACGCATTTGTTCTTGAACCCCCACTGCTAACGGGAAGGAATCTTTCAGCCCCGCCTTAAGGGAATCTAAATTATTCTGCTCTTGCTGTAATTTACTTTTTGCCGTAACAAGACTGCCTTCTAGTTTATTTTTTTGTGTAAATAAATCTTCCTTTTGTTCTTCTCGAGTAAGAAAATACACACCACCCCCCACAATTAGTAAAAAGGTAACTATGCCACTAACCATAATGGACTTATTCATAGAATATATTCTAACATGACTAAATAAAATTAACTTCTGGAGTAAGCCTTAAACCAAACTTTTCATATACTGAAGATATTATTTTCTCCGCTAATTCCTTTATCTCCAATCCAGTAGCACCACCGTGGTTAACTAAAACCAATGCTTGTTTATCGTGAACACCTACGTTGCCCACTTTTTTACCCTTCCAACCACAAGATTCGATAAGCCAAGCTGCTGGAATTTTCACCACTCCTTCTTCTTCAAAAGACGGCATATCTGCATATTTAACTTTTAACTCTTGGGATTGTTCCTTGGTAACAAAAACATTTTTAAAGAAACTTCCTGCATTACCTAGCACTTTTGGGTCAGGCAGTTTACTGCGTCTAATGTTAGCCACTGCCTGACTCACGTCTTTGGAATTCTTTATTTCAATTTTATTTTTCTCTAAGTAATCCTGCAAGACCCTATAACTGATATTTTTCTTTTCTATTTTTGAAAGTCTAAATGTAACAGCAGATATAAAGCATTGACCTTTTAGCTCATTTTTAAAAACGCTATCTCGGTAGCCGAGCTTGCACTCTTGGTTATTGAAAATCTTTTTCTCTCCAGTACTTAAATCATAGGCTTCTACACTCTCGAGTGTTTCTTTAAGCTCAGCACCATAAGCTCCGATATTTTGCATAGGAGAAGCACCCACTGTTCCAGGAACCAGTGCTAGATTCTCTATCCCCCAAAGACCACGATCAACTGCAAAGGTAACTAAATCATCCCAAATCTCTCCACCCATGGATCGCACGACCACTTGTTCAGTTGTCTCTTCGACAATTTCTATGCCTTTCAATTTATTTAAAACAACAATGCCATTCCAATCTTGCGTAAAAAGAACGTTACTACCACCACCCAGAAAAAGCTTCTTATTCTCTCTGAATTCTGTTGTATTCAAAAGCTCTTCTAACTCTGCTTCACTTGTCACTACGGCAAAAAACCCAGCTCGAGCTGGAACACCAAAGGTATTTAATTTAGATAAATCATAATCTTGGTAAATCTGCATACACAGAGAATCTTACAACAAAAGAAAAACTATTGCGATAACCGCCACTACGGCCATTATTCCAGCAATAAGAAATCCGAATACTTTGCTAGATTTAGTATTCTTGAATTGCCCCATGATTTTATCACTAGAACTTATGTGCACTATTAGAAATAGTACAATCGGTGCAACTAAGCCATTGAGTATAGCTGAATAAATAAGAGTTTTTATCGGGTCTAAGCCCACAAAGTTCAAAATTATTCCTACAAACACTGCGGAGATAATAACTCCATAGAAAGCTAGGGCCTGTTTAAGTTTGCGATATAAGCCATATTTCCAACCAAAAGATTCAGACACCGCATAAGAAGCAGACCCTGCGAGGACTGGTATAGAAAGAAAGCCAGTGCCTAAAATTCCCAAGGTAAATAAAACATATGCAAAGTCCCCTGCAAAGGGCTTTAGCGCTAACGCGGCGTCAGAAGCTGTAGCTATATTGGTAATTCCATTTTGAAAAAGAGTAGCCGCCGAAGCTGCAATAATAAAAAACATAACTAAATTAGAAATAAACATCCCGGACCACACATCGATTCGCATTTTTTTAATATCTACCTCGCTAGTACTGACGCGCCTTTGGGTTTCTGTTGCCTCACCTTTCGCGATCTGCTCCTCAACCTCCTGATCTGTCTGCCAAAAAAACAAATATGGCGAAATGGTTGTACCTAAAGCCGCACAAATCAGAATCAAAATATCACCTGATAAAGAAAAACTTGGTACAACTAAATGACCAATTACATCCAGCCAGTTAATATTAATTAGAAGTGCAGATGCTACATAGGCAAATAGTGTTAGGGCTAAGTATTTCAAATATTTAGCATAGCCTTTATACGAAACAAAAATCTGCAAAACTAAACTTATCAAAGCAAAAACAATAACTAGAAAAAGAAAATTAATACTAGGGAAAACAAGCTTTGTACTCTCCGCCATCGCACCCAAATTCGCCCCAATGTTAAAAACATTAGCTATCACCAGAAGAGAGGTGCAAAGAAATAGAACTTTTTTGGAATAGTGTCGTTTGATATTTGTAGCCAACCCTGCTCCAGTAGCAAGCCCGATACGCGCACACATTTCTTGCACAACTCCCATCATTGGATAAGAAAACAACGCAAGCCAGATAAGACCGAAGCCACTTTGTGCTCCTATTTGAGAATAAGTCGCAATCCCCGAAGGATCATCATCTGCCGCTCCCGTAGTTAACCCTGGTCCTAAAATTTTCCAATACTCTCTAAGAGGTTTCATCGAACATAATTATGACACATAATAATTATGTGTGCATATAAAATATATAAATTAGAATTTACCTGTAGCCTTTTTAAGTCTATCCATCAACGCAATCCCTATACCCTCTTCCCTGAAAGACTCACATAGAATAACATCGACGGCATGATCATCGAAAAATCTCAATGCTTGATAGAAACTTTTAGATATTTCTTTAAGATCTTCCTGAGAACCAATAATGAAAATACTAGCCCGGCTGTGCAGAAATTTCTCATTCTGGAATGTACAAATTACCCCAACTTTCTTACCTTGAGACTCAAGCTCCCCAACGTACTTGGCCATTTTTTCTGGAGACACTATCTCAATAGGTGCTTTAGGTGCATAGTGTCTGTATCTTGTGCCCGGAGAAGCATCAAGGTCCTCTTTTTTATTCGAGAAAAACACTTCAACTTCTGGTAAAACTTTTTCTATCATCTCCTTAGTGACCGCCCCAGCTCGCAAAATAGCTACTTTATTTTCAACAACCTTAGCCACGGTAGACTCCAAGCCAATATCTGAGATACCTGCATCCACTATCAAATCCACCTTGCCATCCAAGTCCACACACACATGGTCACCCGTCGTCGCACTTGGTCTCCCGGAAGTATTCGCCGAAGGTGCAGCAATCGGCACACCTGCAACTTCAATCAATTCACGTGCAAAAACATGTGCGGGCATTCGCACAGCTACAGTTTCTAACCCCCCAGATACAGACAAGGGCACCACGTCCTTCTTCTGAAGGACAATAGTGAAAGGTCCAGGCCAAAAAGCATTAACAAGCTTCTCTTCTAAGCCAGATAAAGGCTCAGCAATCAACCTTAACTGACTGAAATTGCTTATGTGAACAATCACCGGATTATCACCTGGTCTACCTTTAGCTTTAAATATATTCTTAACCGCATTTTCGTTTAAAGCATCTGCACCCAAGCCGTACACAGTCTCTGTCGGGAACACGACCAAGCCTCCGGACTTTATTATTTCTACAGCCTTACTAATTACTTCATCTTTATTGTCTTTATTAAGCTTGATTTTCATTGATTTTATCTTCTATCTCTATCAGCCTATCATATTTACATATTCTTTGTTTTTGAGAAAGGGCCCCAGCTTTTATGTATTCACAAGCCATACCAGCCGAAAGATCAGCAATGAAAGTATCCATAGTCTCACCCGATCTATGCGAAACAAAAGCGGACCAGCCTTCTTGGTGTGCCAACATAACTGCACTCATCGCCTCAGACAGAGTACCTATTTGATTTGGTTTAATCAAAGCACAGTTAACTGCCTTTTCTTCTGTCGCTTTTTTTATCCTATTTATATTGGTAACTAAAAGATCATCTCCGACAATTCTAATTTTCCCCCCAAGTTTTTCGGTCATAGCACGAAAGCCAGCCCAATCCTCTTCATCCAAGCCGTCCTCAATAGAAGCAATCGGATAACGCTCCACTAAATCCACATACCAGTTGATTAATTCTGCACTTGTTAATCTTTTCTTTTCGCCTGTTAAGTTTATATTATAAAATCCATCTTCGAAAAAACTAGACGCGGCAACATCAAGACTGATTTTCACCTGTTCTGCCTCGTAACCAGCATCACGTATTGCTTGCATTATTAGCTCAATAGGCTCAACGCTTGAAGAAACAACAGGTGCGAAACCTCCTTCATCTCCTGTTTCGATGGATAAATTTTTAGAGATTAAAATATTTTTAAGCGAATTTATAACTTTTCCAGCAACAGCTACTTTTTCTCTAAAATTTCCAAACGCAACTGGTGCTATTAGAAATTCTTGCACATCTAAGCCATTATTCGCATGTTTACCTCCGTTTAAAATATTAAACATGGGCTGTGGAATCTTAAAGCTAGTATTACCTACCAGGCTACCTATATATTCATAGAGCTCTTTCCCCTCTTCTATCGCACTTGCTCGCGCAAAAGCCAAAGAAACACCGAGAATTGCGTTGGCTCCTAATCTAGATTTGTTTTCTGTGCCATCTAAGTCAACCAGCGCCTTATCTAAACTTTGCTGATTCCATTCTTTGCCTTTAACGTACTCAAATATTTCTTCGTTAATATTTTGCACTGCTTTCAAAACCCCCTTACCGCCATATCGTGATTGGTCGTGGTCGCGCAACTCTAAGGCTTCATGGATTCCTGTGCTTGCACCAGACGGGACTGAGGCCTTGGCAGAGATACCACTCTCGAGCACACACACAACCTCCACTGTAGGGTTGCCTCTTGAATCTAGTATTTCAGATGCTTCTAAGTTTTGTATTCGTTTCATATCTATAAGGATTTTAATGGATTAAAATTGGACTTTCCGTTTAGGTGTTTCTCCGCTTCAAGTATAACTTTTTCCATCATGACCACTGCCTCAACTGGATATTTACCTTGAGCAGTTTCCTCGGAGAGCATCACGGCGTCTGCGCCTTGCATAATCGCAACCTCCACGTCCGTAACCTCGGCTCGTGTCGGAGAATCATGTTCAACCATTGAAAGCATCATCTGTGTTGCCACAATCACGGGCTTGCCAGCTTTCTTGGCTTTGTGAACTATTTTTTCTTGAACAAATGGTATCTGCTCGAGAGGAACTTCATTCCCTAGATCCCCTCTTGCAACCATCACTGCATCAGTAACTGATATTATGTGGTCCAAAGAAAATAATGCATCCACTCTTTCGATTTTAGCTATAATCATTTGCTTACCACCAAAACTTTTTATAATTTTTCTACAACTTTCAACATCGTGAGCATTCGCAACATAAGACAATCCGATATAGTCCACCTCATGCTCCACTGCAAATTTAATAAACTCTTTGTCGTGCTCAGTCACAGGAGAAACTGCGTGGTGATTATAGGTATGCCCCTTAATATTTTGGACTCGAGGACCAGGTAAGTCGACTAAAATTAAAACTTTTTTATTTAACTCCTTGGCAAGAGCTCTAACTAGATTTATTTGTTCTCTTCTTTCTTCAACAGTACCCCAAGAAAAATTTAATCGTGCGACGTCTAAGCCATGTGCCATCATGGCACTTAAACTTGCAGGATTAGAAGATGCGGGACCAATGGTTGCTACAATTTGTGCTTTTGATTTCATTTTTTAATTCACTATTAGACTATCTTCGGTCATCTCACTTGGTTTAGGAACATTAAGTAGTGACAAAACAGTCGGGGCAATATTTGCCAAACTGCCTTCTTTCATTTTAACATCTGCCATGGTTAAAATAACCGGCACCTTGCTCGTAGTGTGCGCCGTATGCTTGGCACCAGTATCTGAATGCACCATAATCTCAGCATTGCCATGATCCGCTGTAATCAACGCCAACCCTCCAGAAATTAGCACTGCATCAACTATCTTTCCAAGCCCTCGGTCTACGGCCTCTACCGCCCTCATGACAGCTGTTTCGTTGCCGGTATGTCCCACCATATCTAAGTTTGCAAAATTCACAAATATAAAATCAGTTCCTTTCTCTATCTGCTTAACTGCCTCATCTGCAATTTCATTTGCACGCATCTCTGGGACCTGATCATATCCTCTAATTTTCTGACCATCTACCTCTCTAATACTGGGCACAAGAATATCTTCTTCTTTTTCGTAAGGTTCTTGTCTGCCACCATTTAAGAAATACGTAGCATGAGCAAATTTCTCTGACTCAGCGATATGGCACTGGGTTAAGCCATGACCAGATATTTCTTCGCAAAGTGTGTGTGTTATGTGTTCAGGTGGAAAAGCGATATCTGTTTTGAGGTTTTCGTCATACTCAGTCATGGTGACAAAATACAAATTACTTTTTTGAGCTCGTTCGAGAATAATCTTAGACAACATGCGCGCACGGTCAGGCCTAAAGTTAAAGAAAAACACCCCGTCATTTTCCTTGATACCACAAGTCTGATTCATCTTGTCGAGACAAACCATGGGCGCTATTAGATTATCGTGAAGGTCTTTGTTCTCGTAGAGCTGTTTCTTGAGCTCCTCGCCTGTCTTAAGTTTACAAACATTACCACGACAATTAAAAATCGCATCCTCAACTTGCTTTACTCTGTCCCAGTTATGATCCCGGTCCATAGCATAATACCTACCAGCCACAGTAGATATAAACCCGACACCTAACTCATCTAGGAATTTCTGTAGTTCATCTATGTACTGACTTGCTGACTGTGGTGGGGTATCATAACCATCAGTAAATACATGCACCGCAATTTTACTTATGTCAGCTTTCTTAGCAGCTCGAAGAAATGCATATAGATGATCTGTGTGACTATGAATCCCTCCAGGACCAAGCAATCCTTCGACATGCAAGACTGAGCCATTCTTCTTTACATGATTGAAAAGTCTCATGAAGCTTTCATTGGTTTCAAATTCACCATTATTCGCTGCTTTAGAAATTCGCACCAAATCAGTTAGAGGCACTCTACCAGCTCCTATAACATGGTGCCCAGTTTCACTGTCCCCCATCTGACCCTTAGGCAACCCAACATATTCCTCGCTTGCTTGCAGAAAGGCATGCGGGTATTTCTCCCACAAAGAATCAAAATAGGGTTTGTTCGACATAGCTATCGCATTGTGTTCTTTCTGTTCGCTGTGCCCCCAGCCATCAAGCACCACTAGAAGGACAGTTTTTTTATTTGTCTGTGTCATAATTTAATCTAAAGTTAAACAGCATTTCTAGGTTTCCTGCCTTCAATAAAATCTATTATATTATTTGCAGCGATTTCGGCCATTTCGTTGCGTGCGGTTATGCTTGCTGAGGCAATGTGCGGAGTCAGTATAACGTTTGAAAGTTTTGTTAAACCCTTGGAAAGTTTCGGCTCAAACTCAAACACATCGAGTGCTGCCCCACCGATAACATTATTCTTCAACGCTTCAACCAGTGCCTTCTCATCTATCACCGGACCTCGAGAAGTATTTATAAGGAAACTTGCAGGTTTCATAATCGCAAGTCGTGATGCATTTATAAGGTGCTTAGTTGAATCTAATAGTGGCACATGCAAACTCACCACATCAGAATTTCTCAACAATTCTTCGGGGGTAGCATAAAATACCGCTCCGCAATCTTTTTCCAATTGTTCGCTTTTTGCAACATCTGTATAAATTATCTTCATTCCTAAAGCTTTAGCGTAAAATGCTACCCTTGATCCTATGCGACCAGCACCAACAAGCCCCAAGGTCTTACCCAACAAATCTACGCCTATCAGATTCATTGGCATCCAACCTTTGTATTTACCCTTACGTACAAACGTGTCAGCCTCGGTTATACGGGTAGCTAGGGCCAACATCATAGCTAGCGCGTGTTGGGCTACTGCCTCAGATGTAGAATTCGCTGGAGCGTTAGAAATAATTACTCCCCTCTTCTTGGCTTCTGCAACATCGATGTTATCAAAACCAGAAGCATAGTTCGCGAAAATTTTAACCGACGGTGCTTTCTCGAAAACATTCGCATCAATTTTATCTGTCAGGAGACAGAGCACAGCGTCATGCTGTCCTTTCTGTAGATATTTAATAAGTTCCTTTTGGCTCAGGGCTTTATCTTTAGGATTAACCTCGACTTCATAACCTTTACTTTTAAGCATCGATATCCCTACCTCAGGAATTTTCCTGGTTATAAAAATTTTTTTACTCATTGAGTATATTTTACACCCAACCGTAAAAAGTGCCTAAACTTAATTCTTGGGTGCACCCATGCGGGCAGACTCCCAAAATATATTCGCTTATCTCATTATTCTTGGGTGGCTACTGGGAGTTGAACCCAGACTAAGAGCTCCACAAGCTCGTGTGCTACCGCTACACCATAGCCACCATGTCCATCTTTTATATCAAAAAACTCGCATAAATGCTAATAATTATTGTTATCTAGCGAAAATTACAACCTTGAGGTATCATTAATCTAATGATAAAAATCATACAATTTTTTGATAAGCTCGAGGATAAAATACGAGGCAAGCTCAGCCACTACCCTATACTTTATGCCATCATCGGAGGCGTCGGTGTGGTTTTGTTCTGGCGCGGAGTATGGCACATTGCCGATGATTTAAATGTTGGCTCTGTGGTTTCATTAATAATAGGTACAGTCTTCCTTCTTATGACCGGAGTATTTGTGTCTGCGTTCATCGGTAGCCGTTTGATCATCTCTGGACTGAGTGGTGAGAAGAAACTAACTGAAAAAGCAAAAGATGAAATCGAAACCGAGGAAGATCAAATCAAAAGGCTCCAGAGCACTCTCAACAAAGTTGAGAACGATATATCTAATATAGAGTCAAAGTTAAAATAAAAATCAGTATTGAAATAAACGCTGAAACAAAACACCAAGAACACCCCTTCTTGAGTATAAACACCTGCACGCAAATCAGGTAAAGAGAAAACAAGAATGCCAGGCCCGAGATAGTAGCTAGAAACGCAGACAAAGTATTAGACAGAGACATATTCATCACCACTAGAAGAAAGTAAGAGATAACAACAACTGCATAATAAGTCATACCCAGAACTTCCAAAGGTACACCGAAAAATCTAGAATAATCACTATTCACAACGGTGTTACAATCAAATCTTATAGGACAAACAAGAGGCCTCTTGGCCTTCTTGTTTTGGTATATGTGCCTTGCTACCCAGAGACCACACAAACCTAAAACAAATATAGCAGTGCGAATGAGTACGGGATTATTTAATTCCATGAAATTAATTATATCAATACAGAAACTTAAAACCAATTAATCCCCGTCTAGTATCTGCCATAAATGGAGGGTTAACTCTGTGTAGCCCCCAAGGTGAGGCTCGGCGAGTTTCAACATTTGTTTTTCGGTTGGTAGTTTTTTGAGATTGAATGCTTTCTGAAATCCCTTCTTAGTACCTAAGTCCCCAAGAGGTAAAACATTTTCGCGATTGAGTGCAAAGATTAGGAACATGTCTGCAGTCCACGGACCTATGCCCTTTACTCTCATTAAATGATCTTTTATTTCTTGATCACTCATTTTATGAAAGTTTCGAGGATTTACAGTCTTGTCTATAAACTTTTCTGCTAAATCTCTCAAGTATCCAGACTTCTGAGGTGAAATCCCTGCGGACTTTAAATCAGCTATTGAAAAATTTAAATAAATTTCTGGAGTTGGTTTTTTCTTACCGAAAAGTGTCAGAAACTTTTTGTATATTGAATCCCCTGCCTTAGTTGAAATCTGCTGATATATCACAGAGCTCGCCAAAGACAGAAAATAGTTCTTGCTAGGAGAAATCTTGCGGAGGTTTTTCTTGTTTATCTTTAATTTTTTAGGCATAAAAATTATGTAAAAACAGTATAGCACACACTACCTTAATGTTGACTAATACGCCTTTTTGTTTTAATATATTTTCGGAAGCTCAACACTCACCCCGGGGGGCATGGTCACACTTAGAGTTAAGGCCACTAGGGACTACAATGTTCGGGAGCAGATTATCCAAGCAGTCAAACTTACCACCAACTATGGTGACGTCCAGACTGGGATGCGCCAGGGCAGATACGTCCTGGTCACAGTGAGAGACAGAGACACTGTGGACCTGGCCGCCCTGCGTAAGGCAGGATTCGAAGCAGAAGTACTCTAACCAAACCTAGCCATGGCAAATTCCAAAAAAGTCTTGGTGCTCATCAAAAAAAGGGATGAGCAAGACACTAGATGGTCCATCTGTAGCACGGTTCGAACTGTAACAGGAATCACGATCAGATGGAAAGAAGGTGATTCATTTCCATTGTTCGTGAAAAGCCAGGACATCGAGGCCATGCGGAGTGCTGGCCTCAGCGTGGAGGAGGTGACGGAATGACAGAAGCGAGAGAGAAACCCTTGTTGATCTTTGGATCCCACTTGGGCCTGAGCCAGGCCCAAGTAACCAGGATCCTGGATGACCTGGGTGTCCATTACCGGGCAACACCCTCGTCGAACCTGTACCACGTAAGGGTGTCAAAATCTAGCGACCTGAGCTGGATTGACAGTTTGTTCAAACAAGGCCTCGATGTTGTGAGGCCAACAACCTTAAGGTTGTATGGGCGAAAGAAAAGACGCTCATAGCACCTTAATCAAAAAACGACGGCGCCACCGAGATTCGGTAGGCGCTGTTTTTGTTTTTAATATATTTATCTACACAACACAAAAACCGGCCTAAGCCGGTTTTTGAAATAGTGCCCAGGGGGAGACTCGAACTCCCATGCCCTTGCGGGCGCTACCACCTCAAGGTAGTACGTCTACCAGTTTCGCCACCTGGGCAAAGCAAACTGCTTTGCTTTGCCCCCAATCCATTTTAGGGAATCGCCGATGCGAGTTTACGAGCAGGCGATCGGGGGCAAGTAAATAAAGTTATTCAGCAACTTTAGCTGACTCTTCAGCTACCTCTTCTCTCTCAGGAGTGTTGATAGAACGCATCTTTCGGCGAACATCTTTAACTGCTTTGGTTCGAATATAGTAAAGCTTACTTCTTCGAGCACGAGCCTTACGAACAAGCTCGATTTTATCAATCATTGGAGAATATAATGGGAAAATTCTTTCTACTCCCACACCAGAAGCTACACGACGCACAGTAAATGTGCCTCCTGCCTCTGTACCATGCTTACGAGCTAGTACTGTACCCTCAAAAGCCTGGGTTCTGAATTTACCCTTTTCATCTTTAATCTTAGACCATACACGTACTGTGTCGCCGGACTGAAAATCAAGGCCTTTGCGCGCCTCGATATCTACTGGACTGAATTTAATTTTGTTTACTGGCATAGTGAAAACACTTTAACATAGAAGATAAAAGTAATCAACTACTAGGCGAACTCGCCCTGGTAGCATTTAACACAATACACTATCTCAGGTCTATCTGGTGCGTAAGGTGTATAAATAGGTGCTTCACATTTAGCACAGTTCCTATGATGCATCCCGGGCTTGGTCATGCGATTAAACCTTCCAGATTCCCTACACTTTGGGCACTCATGTGGCACAGGAAGCCCCATTTTTCGCAAAAGCAACAACTCCCCTTTTACTATCCTGTAACTTCTTTTACACTCTCCGCACTCTATTATTTCATCTAACACCGCATCACTGGTTTCCTCAAGTGTGTCTGGTAGCTGAGAAGAATTTATCGAGGGCGAAGGATTAGAACTCTCTGTATCATCCCACGCGTAACCTTCGTTTAACACTTGCTCTTTATTTTTCGGGAAAAAGCGTATTGCATTTGATTTATTGTAAGCAAATTTAGAAAATCCTGGTTTGAAAAACTCTCCATAGGTCCATGCAATCCCCTCACCATCCACGTAGGGATTGTTTTTCATGTCTTCGATTATCTCTTTCTTTAATTTTTCATATTCTTCTTTAGAATATTCTTTATTTAGAATAGAATAATTTTTGCGTTTTAAATTTACACAACCAAAATTATTTTTACCATTAATGCACCACCAGGAATACTCAATATTTGAAACATCTGGGAAGCAAAAGCCCGAAAACTTAACATTGCTTGCTCCGGCACCCACGTTGGTAGACTCATACACAAGCTCTACATTATTCCCCCAACCTGAATAATCCATACAGTCCTTAACCCCAGGCACCGTAGTAAACTGACAATACTTAGAATTTTCAGCATAATTTAGAATATATCCTTCCTTGGAATTCTTGGATTGAAAGACATAATCTCCCGTCACATTTAGATTTAAACTGTGGCCATGATATTCCCGATATGGTTGAGTAAGCCAAAACTCATGGGCTTTACCCTCAAGCTCGCGTAAACCTTTCCAAGAATCCAAATGTAATTCTTTGATCTTTACCTGATAGTCTTCCTTTGAATACTTAACATTGAAAATACAGTTAGAGGCACCACGTAGATTTACACAACCAACACAGTTAGTACATCCGTAGCAATTTCGCGAGAACCACACATCAATACAATCTTCACATTCATCCGAGAAGAAAGTCCTATAGTTTCTAATAAATCCAATTGAGTCATAACAAAGCTCGGACTCCCAGCCACGCAGACAATCCAAGCTATTCTTCAAGCCATTAATAATTGAAGAATAAAAAACATTTTCACAATAATCCGCCCAGGAAACTTGGTAGCAATCTTTCGAATACGCAATAGCATTACTATAGTCACAATTTTTAAGCGTTAGATATTCTGTCTCAAGTGCTGCATGCGGAGTCTTGAGAGAAAGCTCTTTGAGTTGCTCTAAGAACGGACGGCTTTTGTCGTACTCCATAGCAAACTCTGCACCATCCCAAGAATCTCCCCACCAGCAAGGCTGACAATACACTGTGAGCTCTGAATCAGGAGAATACATGGACATAGTCTTTTTGCCACACTTGTCACAATTTCGCCAAAACAAAGACCAGCCATTTACACAAGATATTCTTCGTACTATTCTACACTCCGGACACCAAGTAGGCGCTGGAACATTTATTTTTTCATAATAGTTAAAGTCCTCTCCTTCTACTGTAAATTCTCTTTTGCAATGCTGACAGGTTTTGACTTCGGAATTCATGTGCTTATTTTACCACTGCTTTTATGTCTTTAGATAGTGGAGACTCTACTTTAAGTAATTTTCCTTTAGGGGTCTTGATTTCTATAGATACCGCATGCAGAGCTAGACGCTTAAGCCCTTTAGGACATAGCCCCTTAGGGTCATATAGAGAATCACAGGCGACTGGGTGGTTTAAGAATTTCATATGCACTCTAATCTGGTGCGTGCGACCAGTTTTAGGTTTAACTTCAAGATAAGAAAATTTCTTTGCGCCCTCACTAAATCTTTTTAAAACTTTGTATTCTGTAACAGCCTCGCGGAGCTCCCCTCTTGCACCTCTGCCAGCAAGGCGACGACGAAAGTCTGACGGACTACGGCCAATGGGTTTGTTTATAACTCCATGATCATCTTTCATAAATCCTGAAACAATAGCATTGTAGATTTTCTTCACCTCTCTTCCAGCAAACTGTGCTTTGAGAAATTCATAAGACTTCTGATTCTTCGCTAGAATCAAAACTCCAGAAGTATCCTTGTCTAATCTATGCACAACTCCTGGACGCACAATGTCACCCATTGGTTCCCCAACATTCTTCATTCTCGGGTAATTCTTCAGAACCCAATCAGTTACAGTCTTTTCTGTCTTCTTACCTTCAGGCCGACCGTCAGGGTGCACAGAAATACCAGCTGGTTTGTCTATAGCTAGAATATCAGAATCTTCGTACAGAACTTTTATTTTCATTTGTGCCCCCGGTAAGAATCGAACTTACATCAGCGGCTTAGAAGTCCGCGGTTCTATCCATTGAACTACGGGGGCAAAATCTAAGTCTTTTCAAATATACTACAAAGCTTCTTTTTTACCAATCTGTTTTTGCTCTGCAACTTCTAGATAGTGATTAATGTTCGCCGCCGTTATTTCATCTGGAGCAATCGTTGTATTGTGTCTCAACCCAGCCATCACACTCTTCTCTATTCTAGACTTATCTCCGACAGCATTTATTATCCTAGAAATTTGAGAGCTATCGTCATCCACCTGACCAGGCGGATACACTGTTTCTAATTCTCCGGAAATATAAGTAATAGGACAATCAGTCCTTCTTATCTTTTCCAAAAGATGACCTTTTGAAACCTTAGAACCTTCTGCAAGTCTCTGCGGCAACCTTTTTACAGCAAAAGGACTTTCAGTCTTTGGAATATATTTTTTTAATCTATTTTCATAATCTTTCTCACCTGAGGCCTTCAATTGAGAAGAGTACTCAATATTGGTCTGAGCCCCAGAAGACAAGAATCTCGCAAAGAGCGCTGCGGCATTTTCTTTTTCTTCAACTCCCGCGGGATTTAACAACACCAGACTAGACACTCTGTCTGGATATCTTTCCGC
>CAZUID010000005.1:0-17537 GCA_964620985.1 uncultured Candidatus Saccharibacteria bacterium
ATGCCTAATTCCAATCCAACACCGCTGAAATTACCTGATATATCTTCCTCGAAACGTTTAGTTTCTTCAGGGTTAAAGAATACACTATGTGGATCATCAAGAGAGCTTATAAGTCCATCGATGGCCCCGTAGACCCTGTCTTGATCCGCAACCTTATCCGCATTTGGGAATTTCTCATTGATAGTTTCCCAAACTTTCCAAAAAGCAGAGAAGTCAGCCGAAGTAGCTACCGCTGTTTCTTTGCCCGCTAAATTCACGCTGGCATTTATATCTGTTTTCTGGTGTGCGCCAAGACTAAAACCGAAAAGAAAAAAACCAATAGCGAACACTATGATGATTGATACACGACTTGTTTTAAAAAAATCTTTCATTATGTTTTAACTCTACTCCCCTTCCTCCCCGGCGATCTCGTTTAAAATGAAGTTTTGATTTTCAGAGAAATTGTCGAAAGTTCTGCCGTCATTTTGCATAGCTTTATGTTCACGATAAATCATAAAACCGAGAATTGACAGAATTACACCAGAGATGCTAAATAGTATATTTTTCCAAATGTAAGGAAAACCCAAATACGGCAAAACTGCCACCCAGATACCTAAAATGAAGAAAGTTTTTGCGCGTCGCATTCAGCCATTATACTTGATAAGTATTTTTCACGCAAATCTCTAACCTCTAGAGAAAAATAGAATTTGTTATCTAATTTAATGCGACAATGCACCAACTGCATTTGCCCCCATATTGCTCTCTGGTATACCTGGTTTAAGGTCTAGCATGCGAATGTTCATGAAGGATAGTATGAGAATTATCGCAAGTAATCCCACACCCCTTAATATAACTGCGGGATGTCTCATTTCAGATTTTAAAAACGCGACAAGAAGCAATGTGAATAATGTCATAAGAGCAATGACGATGTAGATATAATTTATAGAATGTCTCGGAGAGGTTAGAATTTTCTCGACAGAAGATTTTATTGGAGATTCATCTTTGGATTCTTTTACTAGATTCTCTGTGGTTTTCTCTGTGACTTTTTTATTAGCGGTTGTTTCTTCTCCTAGCACTTCTACTGTAGATGTTTTGGTCTCTGTTGGAATAGATGCTACTACTCTAGGATTTATAATAGGAGTAGGTTTACTTTTAGGTGGTGTAGGTATTTCTGCTTGGGTGCTACTAGGAGTAGCTGTGATTGCTGGTGTACCGAAAAATTGAGCCACAAATATAGTGTGTTTGCCTTGATAAGTTCCTTTAGCCACACCTATACCTATCTCTGTATAGTCTTTTTTCACTATATTTGCTCGATGTGATGGTGAATTCATCCAAGCTTCTAACATCCTCTGACTCAAAAAAATTCACAGCGAGGTTCTCTCCTGCGTGGGTATATTTATAACCGACTTGTTCTAACCAATACCATGGGGTTTTACCATCAGGGCTGTTGTGGGCAAAATATCCGCGATTAGCCATATCTTCTGCTTTGAGTTGAGCTGCTTTTTCTAGGAGTTTGTTGGTTGAAAGCGGTGGAACATTATTTAAGGTTCTTTCGTCGTTAGTTATTGATTCTAGGACTCCTGGTAAAACTGATGCTAGGAATTTAGTCTTATCGAATACTAGAAAAACTTGGGCTAGAAACCCAACCTCTAGGATTATGACAAGTAAGGCTATAAAAAGAAAAGATTCGTGACGTAGGAAATGAGGCTTGAAATCATTGGTTTTATGGGGAACGAAGTATTTCTTTAACCACTTATGCGGTGAATTCATGTTTTTATTATACACAATTTAAAAAATATCGTCAAAACACAAAAACCCGCTCTAGAAGCGGGCTCTTGCATGTTAACAATTAATTATCGAATAAGGCCAGGAACCTCTCCACGATTCTTGCTCCAGTTTATTAGAGGCGCAGGCACTGGAAGAATCACAACTGGGCACTCTAAGTTCTTAGCTTGGACTAGAGTAGTTTTGTAGAAAATTCCAGTTGGACTTGTTAATCCCCAAGGCTTAAGAACGTTGTCGCCATACTTGATCTGGAAAGCTTTAACAGCAGCTTCTGTTGAGGCGCCGTATTCACCGTCAGGAGTAAGTTTGGTTCCGACATATTTATTGAGTAAATTCTGAAGAATTTTTACCTGATTAGTATCGTTTTTATAACCTCTACGCATATATGTGTCTATCGCGAAGTTACAAACTGATGTCTCCGCACCCAAGACCTGACCTAGCGGTTTTGCCTTCCTACTTCCACCTGAAGAACTACTTCTGTTGTTATTATTATCTCCGGGAGGAGTCGTTGCGGGACTCACTATTATTGTAACTTCGTCGTCGTCAGTAGCACCATCATTATCTGTAACTGTTAATTTAAACACATAAGAACCCTCAAGAAGTCCAGTTAGTGGAGGGTTTGCCACATCACTTGGATCTATTGTTGATGGACCTGATACGAAAGCCCATACGTATGAAACGATGGTTCCGTCAGGATCTGTGCTTGCTGTCCCGTCTAGATTAGTTGAGTTTGTTGGAAGTGTTAAGGTTTGGTCTGGGCCAGCATTCGCTATCGGAGAGAGATTTTCATCATCATTAGGAGGTACCTTGCATTCATTATTGGTTAATGAAATTTTATACAGAAGTCCTGCTGGGTTGGCTGCAGGGTCTCCGTTTTCACCAATTTCTTTATTGGTTACTTCAATTTCTATTGTATTTGATCCACTTACCAAGTAAGAACTAATATCATAAGAATCCTGAGTTCCTAGTTGGAAGTTGTTTTCATCAAAAACTACTGGGACCACATTGCCATTAACCTTTGCAGTATAATGATTATCAGCTGCTATCTCGAGAGTTCCTGAAGTAGGTGTACCTACGATAGAGAATGTTCGGGTAAATTTCTTAGTCAGGTCTGCGTCATTAGTCGGAGATTCTACTGGATCAGTTGCCCAAATCCAAGTTGCTCCAGAAATAGAAGCTGTCCATGCCTCGTGGATAAAGGATAGGGGCACAGCATCATGAGAATCAACTTCTGTATTTGTATCACTAACTATTACTTGCTCTGCTTCCGCATCGCATACAGGAGGTTGTTCTGCTTTATGGACATTAAATCCGACACAATAATAAGTTTTTCCTGCTTCGACAGGACTGATGAAATCATAGTTATCGTAGTTTAATACATCATTACTGCAATAAAATTCTGCGGAATTCTTTGATACTACATCATCTAGGTTTGTTGTTGCTCCTGAGAAAGGAATATAGTCTTCTTTAGCTTGTTCGCGAACCCATATTTTTTCACCTGCAGGTATAGTTGTTGTTGTTTCAGTATTAAATGTTGTCCAAGGTTCTCCTGCTAGTGAAGTGTTATCTCCGGGATTTGATGCACTACTTGGCGCCCACTGAAATTTCCAATCATCTACATGACAATCTTGCTTGTCATCTTTTTCTAAATCATACGCTAGAAATTCAGAAGCTGTTGTAGCTGTAATATCTGCACCCCCAAAGCCCCAATTAGGTAGGTCGTCTTCAGTGTCACACACTATTTTAACACCAGATATAGTAGCTGTGGGTGTTTCTGGAACTTCACATCGAGCGTTTTTAACCTTAATTTTATCAGATGATGCTTCAGCTGTGACGGTGCCCTCTTCGCCATAGGTAGCAACTGCGCTTACTTGATTACCGTCAACATCGCAGGTGTTATCAGCCCATATTTCTACTTTGAAAGTTATTGAGCCACTAGACCCTGCTTCTTTAGGACCTAGGTCCCATCTAATTTCACGATTTTCAGTTGGATTATTAGGGTCAAAACTCAGATCTCCTGGTAGAAGAGCTGGGTTGGGAGGTAAAGAGATGGATGCAATAGATCCTCCAGTCCACGCAGGAAGTGTATCTGTGATAATTAGACTATCTACACCAGCATCTTCTACTCTCCAATTGATAGTATAAGTTAGGCTTTGTTTCTCTGAGTTATAGACAGAGGTCTTGGAAAGCACAATATTAGGCTCTTGAGGTGCCACTATTGCAGTAAGTATATTGGTTACTTCTTCTGTAGGTATCAACTCCTCTGCACTAATATTGGTTGTGTAAAAGATAGAGAAAACGAATGCGACTACTATAAAAACCGGCAACAATAATTTATTTACATTTTTCATAAAATTAACAATTAAATATTTAATAATAAAAAGCAAGAACGTATATAGCTATAACTCGACCTATTAAAAACTTTAAGTTTTAGACGAATGGAGAGCTACACCTCTGCTAATTATAACACCCTAAAATAATTTTTGGCAAGCCTCCGTGGTTGATATCTTGTGCATTACTAAATGTGTGATATTATTAATGTCAGTTTATGGATAAATTTAATGAAATTATTGCAAAGGAATTATCAGCCGGAGCTAGTATTTCTATCATTAATTTAATTGACCATTTCATAAGATATGCTTCGCAAGTCAACGCTTCTGATATACACATAGACCCCTTGGTGAATAAAATCAGGGTCAGGTTTCGTATTGACGGCGTGCTCGAAGATGCACATCCCCTACCCTCCAATATTCATGGCGAAATAATTTCCCGTATAAAGATACTTTCGGGATTACGCACAGACGAACATCACACTGCCCAAGATGGTAGATTTCGTAGTTTAGTGCCAGACAATGGAAGCGTAGATGTGCGTGTATCTATCGTGCCAACTTACCACGGAGAAAATGCGGTGCTTAGACTTCTTTCAAGCAACGCAGAGAATTTCACGTTGGAAACCTTGGGCTTCGGCGAGGTAGAGATAAGAAAGATTCTGCACGCAATAAAAAAAACTTCAGGGATGATACTAGTAACTGGACCTACTGGTTCGGGTAAAACCACTACCCTATACACTCTGATTAAAATGTTAAATTCTAAAGATATCTCTATTGTCACCATTGAAGACCCAGTAGAGTACGCCGTCGATGGGATAGAGCAGATACAGGTGAACCATCGCACAGGGCTTACTTTTGCAAATGGCCTGCGTTCTATCCTAAGACAAGACCCAAATGTCATAATGGTTGGGGAAATACGCGACACCGAGACAGCTAGTATCGCAGTAAACACTGCATTAACTGGGCATTTACTGCTTACAACACTACATACTAACGATGTAGGCTCGACGTTACCACGATTACTCGACATGAAAATAGAGCCTTTCTTGGTGTCTTCTACTGTCTCGATAGTCATAGGACAGAGGTTGGTACGTAAAATCTGCATGAAATGTCGCGAAGAGAAACAACTTAGTGAGCAAGAATATAGCAATTTACTGCAAAATGTTTCTGAGAAAGTTCTCAAGGGTAACAAAAGGTTTTTCTTTGGCAGGGGTTGCGAAGATTGTGCAGGTAGTGGTTATAAAGGTAGAATTGTTATACATGAAGTTTTGGTTGCTGACGAAGAAATTCGAGAAGCTATTTTACGAAAAGCTTCCTCAACAGAGATGAAACAAATCGCGATCAAAAACGGTATGACCACTATGATTGAAGACGGTTTCCAGAAAGCATTACTGGGAATCACTACAGTCGAAGAAGTCCTGCGAGTTACCCACGAATAAAATCATGTTCAAATTTAAAAAGAACAACAAGGAATCACATTTACCAGGGAAAAAAATAGTGTTTCCAAACTTTAATATTTTTTCTAGTAGGAAATTTTCTATCAAGAAACAAACTTTCTTTGCAAAAAGGCTCTCGTTCCTTATTAAGGCAGGATTGCCAATCCTGGATAGCCTTCATGTGATAAAGAAACAGTCTAAGCTAGCTTCTGAGATAAGAATTTTCAGTAGCATAATCGACTCTGTTGCTAATGGGCAGTCCTTGGCAAACAGCCTATCGAGGTTTGAAGGGGTCTTTGGAGGATTCGCAATAAATATAATAAAATCCGGAGAATCTAGTGGCAACCTAACGATGAATTTGAATTACCTAGCTGATGAATTACGAAAGAAAGAAATATTAAAGAATAAAATTCTGAGCGCAATGCTCTACCCTATCATCATAATATTGGCCACATTTTTAATAACAGTACTTCTGATTGTTTATATTTTTCCTAAAATATTACCAATATTCGCCAGCCTACACGCGAAGTTACCACTATCTACTAGAATTGTAATTTTCGTTAGTGATATATTTCGAAATTACGGATTATATATCTTACTCATTGCTCTATTCTTATTTTCAGCATGTTTCTTGCTGATTAAATATGTTGGAAAAATAAAGTTCTTCTATCATGGCATGCTGATCCGAATACCCTTTATAAGAGGAGTAGTGAGGAACTACAATCTTTCCAATTTTACTCGCACACTCGGGCTACTTCTAAAAAGCGAAATTTCTATCGGCGAATCCCTACTTATTGCAAGCGACACTATCGACAATGTGCAGTACAAGCAAGCCATTAGTGTAATCGCAGACGAAGTCCAGAAAGGTAAGAACTTATCCGAGTGCATGACTGCCTACCCAGTATTGTTTCCAGATATGGTCTGTCATTTAATAGCCGTAGGTGAAAAAAGCGGCAGCCTGTCTAATTCTCTAATGTATCTTTCGGAATTTTATGAAAACGAATTTGATGATATTACAAAGAACCTTTCAAGCGCTATAGAACCCGTGTTGATGATTTTAATGGGTATTTTGGTTGGATTTATCGCGATATCAGTCATAACACCTATTTATGAAATCACAAACAACCTTAAAAGATAACAAACATAGAGGCTTTTCTTTGATTGAAATAATGATCGGTATGGCGGTTATTAGCCTGATTTTTCTAGCAGGATATTTTACTAGTACAGATTCTTTCAGTAGAGAATTGATTATATCTGAAAACTTGACCTTAGTATCTGTGCTACAGAAAGCTAGGAACAGTGCAATGAACAACATCTATGCTCACCCCCATGGGGTTCATATCGAGGAGGATGCTTATGTCATCTTTAAAGTAAGTCCTTACGATACTAGCGAGCCCACCAATGAACGCATTCCTAGAAATTCCAAGATAGCTATCTCTGGTTTAGAAGAAGTAATTTTTGCCCAGCTTTCTGGTGAACCTGACAGAGTCGGAGACTTCATTGTAAGTGATGGTTTACGCACAAAGAAAGTTTCAGTCATTAAAGGCGGCTTAATTAGTTGGTAAAATGGCAAATAATATAACCAAAATAAAAGGTGCAATGACCCTGGAGCTTCTATTGGCTTTTGCTATTTTCACACTTAATATAACAGCAGTGATTTTGGTGATTAATGGTAGTCAGTCTGTCTCAATAGATACAGAAACCAGCACTGAGGCTTTAGCTAAAGCAAATACAGCGCTAGAAGAAATTCGAGTAAATTCTTTAGAGAATTTTTCTTCAACTAAAAACACAGAGTCTACAGAAACTAGCGGGTCTTTAGTTTTTACTAAAAATATCTATATTGCAGACCAAACACATTGTAGAAAGCTAGCGACAAGCAAAGTGTCTTGGATAACCCCACCAGCACGTCCGCAGAAAGTAGAGTTACAAGCGTTACTTCTAGATAAAAGAGAGAATATAGCACTCGGAGGAGATTGCCCCAATGACGTGTCTTTGAAAAATTGGGACAGTGTTCAGACTTTCGCTTCAGATGTTTTACCAGTTGGGCAACCGACAACGTTAGATGTTTTAGATAAAATAGCTTATATAGGCACAGACCAGACGCCCTTTTTCCAAATAATCAATACAGAAATTATCACCGAAGGGCAAACCATGGGGTTACTTACTCCATTCAACAATAGCTTTGATTTAGGAGCAGAACCTAATCATGTTGATGTTGTAAAATTGACAGACCCAACTGGTGTGGAGAAAACTTATGCTTTTTTCGCAATGAATACACTAAACAAACAATTAAAAGTTGTCGACGTAACAGATATCAACGCCCCTACCCTAGTCGCCAGTAAATCTTTATCAACATGTGTGACTGGTTCTGCACCCCAAGGCTGGAGACTGTTTGTTTATCAAAACAAATTATATCTTGCCACTAGATTTACAGCCGGTCCAGAATTTCATATCTTTGATATTTCCAACCCGATAAACCCTGCTGAGATAGGTAATGGTATCTGTAATGGCTATGAACTAGGTAGCACTATTGAAAGAATAGCTATAGAAGAACAGAAAATCAACAACAATAAATATATATTTATATATTTAGCCACAGATCAGGATTCTCGAGAATTGCGTGTGCTCGATGCCACTAATCCTTCTTCAATAAATGAAGTGCCTACTGCGTCCCAAGATCTTCCAGGCATCCAAGATGGCGAGAGCTTATATATTTCAGGGAGTAAGTTGTATTTTGGGAGACGTTCAGCCCCTCCTGGTCCAGATCTATATGTTTTTGACATTACCGACCCACTAGCAGGGCTACCGACCATGGGTTCAGCGGATATTGGAACAAGTGTCCTTGGAATTAAGATTGTTGGGCCTTTAGCTTTTCTTGCGACAACACGAGCAGGTAAACAAATACAGGTTTGGAATGTCGTAGACCCATCCAATATGTATGTATTGGAGGAATTTAATTCGGGATACATTGCCGGAAATGGCTTTGATTACAGCAATGATTTTATATATACAACCCTTCAATCTAGCCCTAACTTGAAAATTCTTTATGACAACACACCCTAGTATAAATAAAAATAAAGGTTTCTTTTTAATGGAAGTAATTATCTACTCTGCCCTCTTTTCTATTATGATGGGAGGTTTGATTGTAATAGCCTACCAACTTTCTGATAACACAAGCGACCTCGCAAGAAAAGTTACAACACAGGAGGAGCTTAACTTTGTGACTAAGAAAATTGAATGGGCCTTGACTGGGGTTACGGAAATAAACACGCCGACCAATAATACCTCACATAAATTAAGCGTGAATAAAACAAACTTTAACCAAAACCCAATCATAATTCAACTTGATCAATCTTCCGGTGATATAGAATTCTGCATAAATTCCTGCAGTAGTAGTAATAAGTTTTCACCCCTGACCACTAAAAATATAAAAGTTGACGATCTAACCTTTGAGTATTTACCACCTGGCACGGAGACACCGGCAGGAATCAGAGTTAACATAGAGATAAATGGGGTGAAAAATAACTTCACTAAATATTTAAAGATATGATAAAAAATGTAAAAACAAACAAAGGGTTCCTGGCATTATTCTCGGTAATAATAATATCTTTCATATTAATTTCTGCTTCTGTGACCTTGAATTTTTCTGGATTTTTTGGTCGTTTTAATATTTTAGATTCAGAATCCAAGATGCGCAGTGATGCCTTGGCCGGCTCTTGCTTAGACCAGGCACGATTTATGCTTACAACTAACGCGAATTTCATAGGTACTGGACAGACAAATTTAAGCAACGAGACTTGTTATTACGAGGTTTTCCCTAATGGGAAGATAATTGCCTGGGCTGTAGTGAATAATGCGCATACTTATTATCAAGCAAGACTGGATATGATGCGACCTGAAAAAACATTGCTTAGTTTTGAAGAATGTACGACATCCACAACCTGCCCGTAAAACTATGCTACAATAAAAAATATGGGAAATGTTCAAGAAATTCTTAAATTACCTAAGAAAAAACTAAACAAAAAGGACGCAGAACTCGTCACTAAGGCTTATGAATTTGCAGAGAAAGCACATGAAAGTCAGAAACGTGCCAATGGTGACCCGTATTTTATACATGTATATGAAACAGCGAAAATCATAGCAAGTCTTAATATGGATGCCCACACCATAGCTGCGGGCCTACTACACGACGTTCTAGAGGATACCGACACAGACGAAAAAGAACTAGAGAAAGAATTCGGAGAAGACATCGTATTTTTGATAAATGGAGTTACTAAGCTGGGTACTTTGAAATATCGTGGCGATGAAAGACATGTTGAAAGTTTGCGTAAATTTTTCGTAGCGATGGCAAATGATCTTCGGGTCGTCATTATTAAATTCGCCGACAGAATACACAACCTTAAAACCCTTCAATATTTAAGGGAGGACAAGCGTCGCAGAATAGCCCTAGAATCTATCGAGGTTTACGCTCCTCTTGCAAATAGACTAGGTATGGGGCAACTAAAGGGTGAAATAGAGGACGATGCCTTCCCTTTCGCGTATCCTAAAGAATATGCAGAGGTAGAAGAAATAATAAAAGAAAAAATAGGAACGTACCAGAAAAACCTGACAGAAATCAGAGAAGTTCTCGAGAAAGAACTGAGGAAGAATAAAGTAAAGTGTTTAGAGATAAATTATCGTATCAAACATAAGTACAGTCTATATAAAAAACTTCTTAAATACGATATGGACATAGAAAAGATCTACGACATTGTAGCGTTACGTGTTGTCGTAGAAAGCGTCGAGGAATGCTATAGAGTATTAGGTATCGTGCATTCCATCTGGAAACCTCTCCCAGGTAGAATAAAGGACTATATAGCTATACCTAAATCAAACGGCTACAGATCTATCCATACCACAATATTCGCTGGCTTAGACAAAATAGCAGAAATTCAAATCCGCACCAAAGAAATGCACGACGAAGCTGCATACGGTATAGCAGCCCATTTCGCCTACAAAGAAACTAAATCAAATCAGATGAAAAACGGTCATTCTCACTTACGCTGGGTTGAAGAATTGAAAGATTTCAACTCCAACTCTTCTACTGAATCCAAAACTTTCATTGAGCACTTAAAAATGGATTTCTTTAATGACCGAATATTCTTATTCACTCCTAAGGGTGATGTAGTAGATTTACCTGAGGATTCTTCTCCTATAGATTTTGCTTATTCAATTCACTCAGATTTGGGTGACCATATCTCGGGGGCTAAAATAAACGGCAAGATGTCTCAGATATTTTCTAAGTTAAAGAATGGCGACATTGTAGAAATCATAGACAGAAAAGACGCTTCACCTTCAAGCAAATGGCTCAATTATGTTAAGACAACTACCGCCAAAAGGCACATAAGGTCTTACCTTGAGAAGAACAGCCTACTCGCAAAATTTAAATCTTTCGGAACAAACTAAAGACTGAAGTTGGAAATATCGTAGAGCTTTTCGTCTTGTTCTTTCTTCTCTTCTTTATCCCTATCATCTACTGGTGCTTCAGTAATAGCTTCATTTACTTCTTGAACATCTTGCCCAGCATTTTCATTTTTCTGTTCTACTTCTGTGTTTTGACTGATATATTTCTCAAGAAGCTCTTCTGGTTTCTTCTCAATGTCTGATTTATGAATCAAATCTAAAATAGCTCGCAAGTCCTCAGTCGAGAAGAAATCTATCTTAATCTGACCTCCTAACTCTTTCCTATCTATGTGTACTCGGGTGCCTAATTTTTCTTGAAATTCTCCTTCAAGTTCAGTAATCTCAGGATCTGGCATAAATTCCTTTTTACGAACACGGTCGAACGCTATTTTTCGAGCCAGTTTCTCTGCTTCTCGAACAGTGATTTTCTTATAAAGAATCTCCTTGAAAAGCACAACTTGCTCCTCTGGGTGGTCTGCTAACATAAGTATCGGTCGAGTGTGACCTTCACTTATTTTGCCCTCAGAAAGAGCGTTTAAAACCTCTTCAGGTAAAGATAAAATGCGAAGAGAGTTAGAGACGTACTCACGACTTCTACCCATTTTCTTCGCGATTTCATTGTGGGTAAATTTAAATTCATTTGCTAAACGAAAGAAAGCACGCGCTCGATCGACGACGTTTAAATCTTCTCGTTGAAGGTTTTCGATGATAGCAAGCTCAAGTTTTGTAAGTGAAGAATCCCCCACTCTTATGATTACTGGCACTTGAGAGACACGGGCAAGCTTGGCTGCACGCAATCTTCGCTCTCCGGCGATAAGTTCGTACTCAGTCATGAGTCCACCCTCTTCTTTCTCAACCTCTACTCTAGAAACAGTCAGAGGCTGAAGCACACCATATTGCTTGATAGAATCTGCAAGATCTGCGAGAGTCGCATCGTCAAAATCCCTTCTAGGTTGGAAAGGATTTGGTTTGATTTTATCGGTCTCAACCCAGAAAATTGAATTAGAATACAAATTTGACATGGATGAATTGTAATTGATTTTTTACTTAAATTCAAGTAGTATTTATAAGCCGCCCTGACACAAATGCCCAGGTGGCGGAATTGGTAGACGCGATAGACTCAAAATCTATTGATGGCAACATCATGAGAGTTCGATTCTCTCCCTGGGCACTCGTTATATAAAAAAATATGAAAAAAACAAAACTTGGGACAATTGACTTTGAGGTCATTGGAGGAAAGAAACTAAGTGGTAGCATTAAAACTAACTTTTCGAAAAATGGATCTGTGGGCCTTTTATGTGCGTCTATTCTAAATCGTGGCAAAACCACACTCCATGGCATAGCTAGAATTGAAGAAGTATACAGAGTAATTGAAATGCTAGAAAGTATCGGGGTAAAGGTAAAGTGGCAAGGCGTTAACACTGTTGTAATTACTCCACCTGAAAAGTTCAACATTCAAGGTATCAATCGCGAATCTGCAGAAAAAACCAGATCCATCATCATGTTGATGGGTCCGTTAATTCATTTTTTGCCGAATTTTTACCTACCCCACGCATCAGGTTGCAACCTAGGCAAACGCACAATAGCCGCTCATAAATACGCCCTTGAAACCCTAGGAGTTAAAATAGAAGTAACCAACGATAGTTATAAAGTTAAGGTAAATAAACTAAAGCCTTCAGATATAGTCATGTATGAAGCCGGAGACACCGCCTGTGAAAATATCCTAACAGCTTCAGCCTTAATCCCAGGTAAAACCACAATATCATTTGCCAGTGCTAACTATATGGTTCAAGAAGTCTGCTTCTTCCTGGAAAAATTAGGAGTCAGAATTGAAGGCATAGGCACTGGAACTTTAACAGTTCACGGATTAAAAGAAATCAACCAAGACATAGAATATCACAATAGCGAAGACCCACTAGAGTCTATGACATTTCTTTCTGCTGCTGTTGTTACTAATTCGAAATTAAAAATAGAACGTTGCCCTATTGATTTCTTATCAGTGGAATTAGAGAAATTAAAACGAATGGGTTTGAAATTCAAAACCTCAAAGAAATACTTCTCTTATAATGGCAGAACCGTTCTGGTAGATATCGAAATTTTCCCTTCAAAGTTAAAAGCCCCAGAGGAAAAAATCCACCCCAACCCATATCCAGGAATAAACATAGATAACCTGCCATTCTTTGTGCCGATTGCAACCCAGGCTAAGGGCCAGACCTTGATACATGATTGGGTGTATGAAAACCGAGCTATTTATTTCACCGAGTTGAATCGTCTGGGTGCGGATATTGTTTTAGCTGATCCTCACCGTGTATACATCACAGGAGTTACGAAATTAAAACCCGCTCAAGTTGTATGCCCACCAGGACTACGCCCTGCTATGGTGGTACTCATAGCTATGCTGGGAGCAGAAGGAAAATCAGTACTACGTAACGTATACATGATTAATCGTGGATACGAAGAAATTGCAGAAAGATTGAATTTGATTGGAGCGAACATAAAGATAAAAAAGAGTTCTTGAAACCTCAACCGAAAATTTTAGTAATAGTGGGCGGAACTGCCACAGGTAAAAGTGAGCTAGCTATAAAGCTTGCCTTAAAACTAGGTGGTGAGGTTATTTCAGCTGATTCCAGACAGGTATATAAGGGTTTAGATGTTGGTACTGGGAAAATTTCCCAAAAAGATATGCAAGGTATCCCCCACTATTTGATAGACATCGTAAGCCCAAAGAAAAAATTCACAGTTGTAGATTTTAAAAAACTCGCTGATAAAAAAATTAAAGAGATTATAAAGAAAGGAAAACTACCTATCATTTGTGGCGGTACTGGTTTCTATATTGATGCGGTTACTAAAGGTGTGGTTTTACCAGAAGTACCACCTAATAATAAGCTACGTAAAGAACTAGAGGGAAAAACAACAGAAGAACTTGTCCTAACGTTACAGAAGTTTGATACAACCAGGGCGCAGAACATAGATACTAAAAATAGAGTGCGGTTAATACGGGCTATTGAAATAGCAAAAGCTCTCGGAAAAGTCCCAGCGATTGTAGAGGAAAAGCCTGAGTACAAGTTTATTAAAATAGGCTTAATGCTTCCTGAAGAATTATTTCAAAAGAAAGTAAAAACAAGAGTCAGGGGGATGTTTAAAGCTGGATTGTTGAAGGAAATAGAAACTCTTAAAAAATCTGGTGTGTCAGAGAAACGCCTTGAAGAATTCGGCTTTGAGTATAACAACCCTACAGAAGAAAGCGTAATCAAAGAAACCTTACGATACGCCAAGCGTCAAATGACTTGGTTTAAACGCGACAAGGAAATTTACTGGCTAAATACCAGTAAAGACGTAGTCTCTAAAGTATCAGAGAGATTAAATCTATAGACCCCTTATTGCCTTAGAATACCCAGGAGCATCGCCCCAATCTTCCGAGATTGTGTTGATTATGAATTTTTCTCTGGCCTGATCTATAGAAAGAGTTGTGTCTAAAAGCCCAGCCTTTAAAGCAAGTTCATCAGAAGACGCAGTGAACCAAAGTTGCCAAGAGAAAATAGATAGACGTCCTTTATCTATTTTGTTTACATGCTTGGCGATGCTTGAAGTGCAATTTGCGAAAAAGGTATTGTACCAAGCAGGCTTGGTGGTAGTTAGATCATTCATTGTATGAAGCATATCTACTAGTAACAACTTCGCATTCTCAGGTTTAGTTAACTTAACTGGATAAACATAAACTTTGTCTTTTCTTAGATTCGCGCGTAAAAGCACCACATCTCTTTCGTCCGCTGCTATATATATTAGCGGGTAAGTCCTAAGAAACCCTTTCCAAATACTATAAGCCTGATCTTTTGTTTTACGTGCTTCAATACTGATGGGCAAGAAGTCTCCGTTATTAAATTCAAAGGAAAGAAACGTATGGGCTGCAAGCTGATTTTCGTTAAAAGGTTCAGTCACAAACCAAACTTTCTTAATAGTGTCTAGATCATAGGTGTTATCATAATAATCTGGGTGCATGTCTTTCTCAGTAGGGCCATATCGGAAATTACGAACATTTTTGATCGTTACAATATTTTCATTAAATTCTGCAACAGAAGCCACCCTTAAATGATCTTGCCAATCCGCCACTATTGGTGGTCTTTTCAGTACCTGGCTCACAAAGAACAACAAGAGACAAATCCCTAAAACGAGTAAGAATTTTAAAATTATTTTTTTATTAATAAAACGCATTGGCTTTATTATAACACTTACGATTAATTAACTGGGAAGTTTTTAAACTTATAATTATCAGTCAGGAGAATAATACCTAGAAATAGAGGTATGAACGCGGTGAGTTGCCACATAGTTGGTGACTGCTTAAGCAAAACCCAAGCCAAAAACATAGTTATTATAGGAGATGCAGAGCTCAAAGATATCGCCTTAGTAACAGGAATTCGGTGTATCCCCTCAACCCAAAATATCTTCGATAGACCAAAAATCAATAAACCATTGAAAGCAAGAAGCCAAAACGAGCTACGAGAAAAACCTAGTGAAATACCGGGATGCAGTATTGATGCCATCAAGAATACTATTGGAATAGTTATTAAGTATCTACCTAAAAGTAAGTTCTCTGTAGAAGCAATCTTCCTGACCTTCTGTTGAAAATGATTACCTATAGGGCCACAAAACATTGCTACAAAAATCAAAAGATCTCCAATATTAAAATGAGAGAAATTATTAGAAAGCACAATTAACGCACCTAAGAACATCAACACTGACCCCACTTTGTGTTCTCTGGAAATATGCTCTTTTTTGAAAAGATTAAAAAATAAAAAAGAAGTTAAAATTTCTATTAGGGCTATTAGCGAAGCGTTGCCAGGTGTTGTATGTTCTAAACCAATATAAAATAAACTATAGAACAAAACTCCATTAAAGAATGCAACGGCAGCAGTATACTGCCAGAAGAGCCGACTTTTCATGTCCTGCCAACTCCCCCTCCATAAAATCACGCCAACTAAAAATACCGCAGCAAATACCGTACTCCACGCCAAAGACACAAGCCCAGAGATTTTCGCATAAGACATTACCACAACCACAGGGAAAGCCGCCCATAACAGACTACCAGCTACGACGAACATTTCCCCTTTTCTTTTTTCAATATCGTTTTGCATTTTTATTTCAAAAATGGATTAAAGTTCGTATCTCTATCGTAGTAATCCTCTCCTTCTTTGGTTTTCAAAAAAGCTACTACCTTATAAGTTACTGGCGTGAATAGTATTTCAACTGCAGTTTTAAATACATAGTTTGAAATAATAATAAAAAGTACTGTCTTACTAGGTAAAATTCCCGCAAAAGCAATAACGACGAACAACACACTATCGACTAATTCACCGATTAAGGTGGATGCTATAGTTCGAGCCCAGAGTATGCGCCCCTTAGTCCACACTTTCATCTTAGCTAGGACAAAAGAATTTAAGAACGATCCGCAAGAATACGCTATCAGGCTTGCCAAAACTATCCTAGGAGCCTGACCTAGAATCTTCTCATAGGCATCTTGATTACCCCAATCAGCAGCTGGTGGTAATTTACCTACAATCATAAACACCACTGACATGAGTAGCGCCATAAAAAACCCAAGCCAAATAACATTCTTAGATTTTTTATATCCGTATACTTCGGTTAAGATATCTCCAAATATATATGAAAGTGGAAAAAGTAGAGTACCGGCGTCAAAAACAAACTTGCCAAAATTAACTATTTTCGTTGAAGCGATATTCGAGACAAGTAAAACCGAAACGAAGAATACACTTATCATGCCTAAATATTTGTAATTTTTCTCCATAATATTTTTATCTTTCACCTATCTGCTGACGCCACATTGCAGAGTATAGTCCTTTCTTATCCAATAATGCCTGATGCGTTCCATGTTCTACGATACGACCTTTCTCTAATACATAAATAGTGTCTGCATGCATAATGGTAGAAAGTCGATGAGCTATTAACACTGTAATTCGATTTGCAGATTTAGAAACATCTTTAATTATTTTACTAATCTCATTTTCTGTAATCGAGTCTAGCGCTGAAGTTGCCTCATCGAAAATAAGTAACCCCGGGTTGCGCAATAGCGCACGAGCAATAGAAATGCGTTGTTTCTCACCTCCTGAGACCTTAACTCCACCTTCTCCTATTAGAGTGTCTAGACCTTTACCACCTCGAGCAAGAAGGTTTTGGCATTGAGCTTTGTGCAATGCTTCTAGGCATTCTTCGTCTGTGGCGCCTGGACGAACGAAAAGTAAGTTATCACGAATAGTACCAGCGAAAAGTTGGGTATCTTGGGTCACGAAACCTATCTGTGAACGTAGCTCTTCTTTAACGATTTTCTCAAAAGAAACACCGTTGTAAGCAACCTCTCCTTTTGTAGGCGTGTAAAGACCCACAAGAAGTTTAACCAATGAAGTCTTGCCCGAGCCTGACGGGCCAACAAATGCTACTGTCTCGCCTACTTTAACATCATAAGAAATATTCTCGAGCGCCTTGTCTACGTTATTGCCATACGAGAATGAAACGTCTTTTAAAGAGAGGCTCGCTATTCCACCTATCGCTT
>CAZUID010000006.1:0-8867 GCA_964620985.1 uncultured Candidatus Saccharibacteria bacterium
GAGTCATTTCTAAGTCTGCAATGGATGCATGAGAATTCCCCAAGATGTCACTCGAAACAAGAGGCTCTTCCGTCACAGCGAAAACTCCTTGCCATCTTTTATCTTTCGATGCTTTCTTGAGTATTTCATTTACTTCTTCGGCTGTAGTTTCTTTTTTGGAAATAAAAGTAATATCCGCAATAGATCCGGCTGGTACTGGTACTCGAATAGAAATACCATCGAACAATCCTTCAAGCTTAGTAAAAGCTTTTGTAACTGCAATAGCTGCTCCGGTTGAAGAAGGCACTATGTTTTGCGCAGCCGCACGACCTTCACGCATATCTTTCTTGCTTGGACCATCTACTAGTGCTTGGGAAGCTGTGTAGCCGTGTACAGTACTCAGTATTGCTTTCTCGATTCCTAAAGTTTCATCAAGGATTGCAATAAGGGGTGAAGCTGCATTCGTCGTGCAAGAAGCATTAGAAGTCACATCACAGGTGCCGAATTTCTCTTCGTTGACTGCGAGCAGTATCGTCTCGCCATGAACACTATCGTCTCCACCTTTCGAAGGAGCAGAAATTACAACTTTCTTTGCACCAGCTTTGATGTGAGCGTTAGCTTTGTCATATGAAGTAAAAAGTCCAGTAGACTCAACCACAACATCTACTTCTAGGTCCTTCCAAGGAAGCATTGCGGGGTCCTTCTCTGCGAGAACCTTTACTTCTTTGCCATCAATTTTTATTATCTGTCCTTCTGCACTTATTTCATGCTTCCACTCGCGATATACTGTGTCATGTTTTAATAAGTAAGCTAAATTATGAACATCTCCTAAATCATTTACTGCAACTATCTCCAATTCTGGACGTTCCCAGGCAATTTTCAAAAAAGCTCGTCCGATTCTACCGAAACCATTGATTCCAACCTTAATTTTTTTCATAATTTTAATTATACCAAAAAAATAAAAAACTAGTATATAATCTATTGGCATGGAAAAAACGTTCGTACATCTGCATACCCACCCCAGAACCAAAGTGCTTCGCACTTGGTACGGGGCAGGCAGCCATTAAATTTATGCCAAATTTTATACACTTACACACCCATAGTCACTACTCTTTGCTAGACGGGCTTTCTAAACTTGAAGATTTAGTCGAATTAGCTAAGAAATTCAACATGCCTGCGGTGGCAATCACCGACCACGGTAACATGTATGGAGCTATCGAATTCTACAAACTCGCAAAGAAAGCTGGTATCAAGCCCATCATAGGAGTTGAGGCCTACATGACCGCGGGCAGTCGTAAAGATAAAAGCACAGAAGCAAACGGCACCAAACGCTACTACCACCTCACTCTACTCGCAAAGAATATGCAGGGTTACAAAAATCTCATCAGACTTGTCACTCTGGCCAACCTCGAAGGCTACTACTACAAACCAAGAATGGATAAAGAAATCCTGCGTGAATACTCTGAAGGCATAATAGCTCTATCTGGATGTCTCGGTGGTGAACTATCTCAGGCAGTACTCCGAGAAGATTTCGAATCAGCTGAGAAAATTATTGCAGACTATCAAGATATTTTCGGTAAAGAAAATTACTTTATCGAAATCCAGTGCCACCCCACGGTAGAGAAAGATGCATTTGTGCGTGAATCTCTAATAAAGCTTGCTCGTAAACACAATGTCGACCTTGTCGCTACTCAAGATTCACACTACCCTTGCGCAGATGATCACAACGCACACAAAACCCTACTGCAAATCAACACCCAAGGCGACGTCAAAGACGCGAGCAAGTTTGAATTTTCAAATGACAACTTTTCTTTTATTAGTGCTGAGGAAGCATTTGAAATATTTAAAGACACCCCCGAAGCAGTTACTAATACTGTAAAAGTTGCCAACATGTGCGACCTTGAGCTAGACCTAGGACGCTGGGTTTTCCCTGATTTAAAAATTGAAGACGGTCTGTCTTATGATGAGAAATTACGCCAACTCGCCTACGCGGGTATTAAAAATCGCGGATTAGAAGAAACCAAAGAAATAATTGATCGCCTAGAGTATGAGCTCAAGATTATTTGCGACAAAGGTTACTCGCCTTACTTCCTCGTAGTAGGAGATTTGCTTCGTCATGCTAGAGAAAACGGCATCCTCACAACAATCCGCGGATCGGTCGCAGGCTCTATGGTTACGTATCTTATCGGCATCACCAACATGAATCCGATAGAGTACAAACTCCCGTTCGAAAGATTCTTAAACCCTTTCCGTCCCTCTGCTCCCGATATCGACATGGACTACGCCGACAACCGTAGAGATGAAATGATCGAGTATGCGAAGTCTAAATACGGCGCAGACAAAGTAGCCCAGATTGGAACATTCGGTACGATGATGGCTCGCGGTGCCGTACGAGACGTTGCTCGCGCGCAAGGCTACCCATACGGTATCGGCGATAGAATTTCTAAAATGATTCCGATGGGTTCTCAGGGAATGCCTATGACAATAGACCATGCGATGGAAATCGTGCCAGAACTCAAGGAAGCTTACGAAAAAGAAAAGGACACAAAAGAAATAATAAATCTTGCAAAGAAATTAGAGGGTTGCGTCAGGCACATCTCGGTCCATGCTGCAGGTGTTGTGATAGCTCCAGGACCTCTATATGAATATGTACCAACGCAGTTAGACCCGAAGGGTGGGAAGATTATAACTCAGTACGATATGTATAGTGTCGAAGATGCGGGACTACTAAAGTTCGACTTCTTGGGAATTCGCAACTTAGCTATTCTCGGAGACGCAGTCAGACTAGTAAAGAAATTCTACGGCGTTGAAATAGATATTGAGAAAATTCCTCTTGATGATAAGAAAACTTTCTCTCTTCTTGCTAAGGGTCAGACTGAAGGATTGTTCCAGCTCAACGGCTCAGGCATGACACGATACCTGAAAGAACTAAAGCCAACTTCAATCCATGACATTAACGCCATGGTGGCCTTGTATCGCCCTGGACCGATGGAGACTATTCCTGAGTATATAAAAAGAAAGCATAATCCTAATTTAATAAAATACCTCGACCCAAGAATGAAAAATTTCTTGACTGAATCCTACGGACTGATTGTGTATCAGGACGACTTGCTATTCTGTGCACTTGAACTTGCGGGGTACAACTGGGAAGAAGCAGATAAATTCCGTAAAGCGGTGGGCAAGAAAATCCCAGCAGAAATGGCAGCTCAACACGAAAAATTCGTAAAAGGAGTGATTAAGAACGGGCAGACGAAAAAGTTCGCCGAAGATTTATGGAAACTTTTTGAACCTTTCCAGGCTTATGGATTCAACAAAGCTCACGCAGCGAGTTATGGCCGAGTAGCATATCAGACTGCATACATGAAGGCTCACTACCCAGTTGAGTACATGGCTGCAATTCTAACGGCAGAGTCTGGAGATGTGGAAAAAATAGCTGAGATAATCGAGGAGTGCAAGAATATGAAAATTCAAGTGCTCCCTCCGCACATCAATGAAAGTTTCGGGGGCTTCACTTGCCTACCAGGAGGCAACGAAATACTTGTAGACAAAGATCACAAAAGTGAAAAGATAAGATTTGGGCTATACACAATCAAAAACTTGGGCACTGATATTTCTGACGCAATAATCGAAGAAAGAAAAGCAAAAGGAAAATTTAAATCCATAACTGACTTCCTAGATAGAATAAAACACAAAAACCTAAATAAGAAATCCATGGAGGCCTTAATCAAATCAGGCTGTTTCGACGACTGGGAAGAAAGAGGAAAATTGCTGTCAAACTTAGAAGACATGCTTGCCTACAATAAAGAATCAGGCGCGCAGAACCAAAACCAAGTTTCACTCTTTGGAGATTTACCTGAAACAAGTAGTGTCGGTTTTAAGCTTAAAGAAGGCACCGCCTCAACCATGGCCGACAAGCTACTATGGGAAAAGGAACTATTGGGTCTTTATATTTCTGGCCATCCTCTTGATCGCCTCCGAGAGAAACTTGAGAAACGTGATGTGAATATTAAAAAAATAAAAGAAGAACTAGGTAACGGCCTACCAGTAACAATCGCTGGAATAATTGAAAACGTACGACAAGTCGTCACTAAGAAGAATGAACGTATGGCATTTATAAAAATAGCTGACTTCACCGGTTCTATCGAAGCAGTAACTTTTCCTTCTATCTTTAAAGATTTTATAGACGTACTGGTAGCCGAAAAATGCATCGCACTGACTGGCAAAATCTCAAACAGGAACGGCGAAAAGAGCATCATCATCGAAGCAGTTAAAGAAGTATAAGTTAGTTATACAAAGTCATCGCCTTATCTTTACTTTCTGTAAAGATAGTTTCAACAGCCAAAGCAACGTTCTTGGATAGTTTTTTAAGCAATTCGAGCTCTGGTTTTTTGAATTCTCCTAAAAGAAAGTTTAGTGTAGCTTTCTCGCCTTTTGGCTTTTTTATTTTTCCAGATGGTGTGGCCGGTGCGATGCCTATCCGAATACGCACAAATTCTTCAGTCTTTAATGCTTTGATTATTGAACCTAGACCATTGTGTCCTCCAGAAGAACGATTGAAAGAAATTTTAATCTTACCTAATGGTAAATCTATATCATCGTAAACAACAACCAAATCTTTCAAATCCTTTTTTGACTTAATTAGTTGCGCAACAGCTTTACCCGAATTATTCATAAAGGTATCAGGTGTGAGATATTTTATTTTTAACTTGCCATCTTCTAGCTTCTTCTCAATCAAGCCCACCATAATACGCCCAGCATTATGTCTAGTGTTCTCATATTCCTCTCCCGGGTTACCAAGTCCAACTAATAATTTCATTATCTTATAATAACACTCAAAACCACAAAGTGACAAATTTTATTTCAAAACATATATGTATGTTGTGTCAATACTTTTTTGTGCTATATTATATGAATGCAATCAGAAAAAGAAGTTGGTTTAGACGAAACCAGCCCCACCCCTCTCAAGAGTCTCGGTCAGTCCATACTAGAATTCGCAGGTTTCGCCCTAATAGCTATCGCTGTAGTAGTACCAGTTAGAGTGTTTATCGCTCAGCCTTTTATAGTTTCTGGTGCATCGATGGTTCCAACTTTCGAAGACAAAGACTATCTAATAGTAGATGAACTCTCCTACAGACTTGGCGGACCACAAAGACTGGACGTTGTGATTTTTAAATATCCTAAAGATACCACCAAGTTTTTCATTAAAAGAATAATCGGACTTCCAAACGAAACTGTCGATATCAAGGGTGAAACTATAACCATTACTAACAACGAGAACAAAGAAGGATTCAAAATCGACCAAGCCTTTATAAAAAACTTATCCAGCGATGAGGCAATGCATTTTGAATTAGGTAAGGACGAATATTTCGTTATGGGTGACAACAGAAACGCAAGCTCAGACTCACGATACTGGGGTCCAGTGAAGAAAGATCTTTTAGTAGGTAGGGCTTTTCTACGCTTACTGCCGATAAGCGACATCGACCTCCTTCCAGGTAGTGTTAAATAATATTAATAAAATGTCTAAAGAACCAAAAACCAAACAGAAAGATTACACCTCTCCAAAAGGAATGCGAGATATTGTAAGTGAAGAATATTACGCTTTTCAAGGATTATTTGAAAAGGCTCAAGAAGTTGCAGTGTACTATGGCTTCAAACCCATCGAGACTCCGATTCTTGAAAACGAAGACGTATTCACCAGTAGCGTTGGTGAAGGTACAGATATCGTAGATAAAGAAATGTATACTCTTCGCACAAAGGGTGGAGATCACCTAGCAATGCGTCCAGAACACACAGCGCCCCTAATGCGTGCCTATATAGAGCACGGCATGCAGGCAATGCCCCAGCCGGTAATGTTCTACCAATACGGCCCAGTCTTCCGTCATGACAAGCCTCAGCGTGGACGCTATCGACAGTTCTGGCAGTTTGATCTTGATTCTCTAGGTAGTGACAAAAGCATAATGGATGCCTTTGTTATAAAAACAGGCATGAGTATTCTAGAAGAAGCAGGCGCAGAAAACCTATCAATAGAAATAAATTCTATCGGCGATAAAGAATGCCGAGGTGGATACATAAAAGAATTAACTAACTATTATAAAAAACATATCAACAGTCTAGGTGCTATCGACAGACAAAGACTAAAGACTAATCCCCTTCGCATCCTAGACTCCAAGGAAGAAAAGACAAAAGAAATAAATGAAAACGCACCAGATGCAGTTAGCTTCCTATGCGCATCTTGTAAGAAACACTTCAAAGAAGTCCTAGAATATCTCGAAGAGATGGGTATACCGTATAACATAAACAAAAATCTAGTCCGTGGACTCTCATACTACACTCGCACAGTATTCGAAGTATATTCGGAAAGTGGTGAAGAAGGAGTAGGTCCAATGCAAATAGCCTCAGGTGGTAGATATGATTACTTGGCTCGCCAGATTGGTAGTAAGAAAGACGTCCCTGGTGTTGGTTTCTCCATAGGCGTAGACAGAGTCATAGAAGCCAAGTGGTACAAGAAACTCTCTCCTCGTATCGTTAAAAAACCTAAAATATATTTCATCCAACTCGGCAACGAAGCCAAACTAAAAAGTCTAAACATAATCGAAATCCTACGTAAAGCACACATACCGATAGCGCACTCACTATCAAAAGACAGCCTCGGCTCTCAGCTAGCTGTCGCTGAAAGACTAGCTATCCCCTACGCTATTATCTTCGGAGTTAAAGAAGCATTAGATAATGCTGTTATCGTTCGCAATATGACCAATCGTTCTCAAGAAACTGTAAAATTAAGCAAACTCTTAGAATACATTAAAGAGCTAAAGTAAAAAGATGAAGAAAATTCTTCAAAAAGAAGAAGCAGTTCTCAGAAAGATGGCAAAGGAAGTTCCCTTAGAACAAATTACTTCTACTAAAATAAAGAAGATATTGGAAGAGATGTCTATCTCCCTTCGAAGCCAGAGTGACGGCGTGGCTATAGCTGCACCACAGATAGGATACTCGCTTAGAATTTTTTTAGTATCAGGTAGAATATTTCTAAAAGACTTTGGTAAGGAAGAACTCCAAGAAGAATCCTTAGCGGAGCTTAACAATGCTGAAGTAGAGGACGTTGTCTTTATTAATCCGAAGATTTCTAAGCTCTCCCGTGACAAAGAATGGATGGCTGAGGGTTGTCTGTCAGTCAGACCGCTCTACGGAAAGACTTGGCGATCAAAGAAAGCCACCGTCACCGCCTATGACGAGAAAGGTAAGAAATTCACCCGAGGCGCATCGGGACTCTTGGCGCAGATATTCCAACACGAAACAGATCACCTCAATGGCATACTGTTTATCGACCACGCCAAAGACATAAAAGCAGAACACATTGGATAAAATTATGCATAACTCAAACGATAAACTTAATTTCGTATTTTGGGGTACTCCCATCGTCGCATCGGACACTCTCGAAATACTAAAAAACTCAGGCTACATGCCATCCCTTATTGTCACAGGAGAGGACAAACCTCAGGGTCGTAAAATGCTCATTACTCCTCCGCCGGTAAAAGTCTGGGCAGAAAAAAACAACATACCCTACATTCAGACTGAGAACCCCGACGTATCGAAATTTGATTTATCTATAGTAGTAGCTTATGGCAAAATAATGCCAGAGCAGACACTCAATGCTCCCAGATTAGGCTCGATAAATATTCATTATTCCCTACTACCGAAATACCGTGGCGCATCTCCTGTGGAGTCAGCTATTTTAAATGGCGAAGAAGAAACAGGGGTAACAATTCAGAAGATGGCTTACAAGATGGACTCAGGCCCGGTAATAGCGACAGAGAAAACTCAAATACATAAAGATGAGACAGCCCCAGAATTAAAAGCTCGACTTATTAAAATAGGTGGAGAATTGTTGGTAAAAACTTTACCTGATTTAATTCTAGGCAATATCCACGAGACTACTCAGTCAGAAACTGAGGCTACTTTCTGTAAGAAAATAAAAAAAGAAGATGGCCTTATAGACTTAAGCGATGATGCTGTAAAAAATTACAACAAGTTCCGCGCTTATTCTTACTGGCCAAGAACTTTCTTCTTCAAAGATGGAAAGAGGATAATCATAACCAAAGCTAGTCTAGAAGAAGGCAAATTTGTAATAGAGAAAGTTATTCCTGAAGGAGGAAAGGAAATAGACTTCAAAAACTAAATTAATATTTAGAAGTGAAAGGATTTCGCCTTGAAAGACCCTTTAACATTTTCTTCACACTACGAGCACCACGATGAAGTAGTGTCTGGGTGCGATCTTTGTCTTTGCTTATTTCTCTAAAGAGAGTGTCTTTGATCTTGTCTACTGCGGCATACAGATCCGCTTCATCGGCGCTAGCATAATATTCTTCACCTTTTATTTTCACTAAACAATCTGCATGGAAAATATCTCCGGACTTGTGACGTTTACTGCTCTGAGAAACTTCGAACACCACAGAAACTTCTCCACCATTTTCCTCAATCTTGCCTAATAATTTTTCTAAATTAGTAACGCGCTTCTCAACATACTCATATATGGCCTCTGTGAGCTCCATATTTTTACTTAATAAGTTGATTTTCATACTTATATTATATCATATTTCCTCAAGCAAAAACAGCAGGGGGCCGTGCGATAATCCGCAACGGCCCCTTTATCCCATATCAGGGATCTTTCTCTTTCGGCGCGGGAGCTGGTCTCCTACACTCCCCATTATCCCCTGGAGACCCCAAGTGAGGGATCTGAGTGGGATGCAGAGGATACTTCGGAAGCTCAGTCTTGATAGTTCCATCGCCCCGTTGCCCCTTGTCGAATGCGCTCATACACGCTCCGGTGTAGATTCAATATTATCTTAAAATACTCACAGCCTAAGTCAAGTGCTATCTGTCTTTAAAGAATT
>CAZUID010000006.1:8877-17161 GCA_964620985.1 uncultured Candidatus Saccharibacteria bacterium
CATCAGTAAAGAAAACCCCATGCTCTAAGGAGTCTAAAATATGAGTTCTTTTTTCTTGAGAAGATACGAGCTTGCAGATTTCTTCCCCGCTTTCGGCATCAGAAACTCCGTCCTTTTTGACATAGAAACTCAGAATCGGGCTGGTTGTGTTTTTCAGTATCTGTATAAGGTCTTTGTTCATATCAAGTATCAATCTCAATCCATAAGCAGGCATTTGGTCGTAAGAAAAAGAGCTGGCATTTCGTCGAGCTTGTATCTGTTCCTTAGAGTGAGCTTTGTTGAAAAATTTTTTCCTAAATAGAAATTTATAAACTTCATATAATCCTGGGATGGTCAGCAGTATTGCTGGTTTTAGCGGCGCCGCAGTAACTACTACGCCATGTACGGGATATCTAGATCCTAGATGTAGCGCAATCTGACCTCCGAAACTATGACCACCGACTATCACCTTTTTATATTTTTTAAGTAGCTTTTCAAGTTCCTGTTCGGCGCTTTTTATAAAGTCATCCTTGGTTAATCCTACGAGATCCTCCACCACAGTCCCATGCCCTGGCAGTAATGGCGCATAAACTGAAGCTTGTAGATTTTTCTCCAAGAATTCAGGTAACCCGTTGAAATCAGTCGGGCTCCCAGTGTAGCCATGTATAAGCAAGAATGCCAAATCCCCTTTGCCCTTTCGAGCTATCGGTTGCGCATGTGGATGAATATCTTTTTTAACCATAATTGAAGTATTGCTATAACTATCAAAATCAAAAGTACAAAGCCCAGACCTGCGTAAATGTTGTGGAAAACTGTTGCTATATATGTAAATCCTAGGCCAGAAAGATACCCCGTAGGAATAACAACCGTAAGCCAAATCAAGGTAGCGACCACATTATAGCGGAAAAATTCTTTAAAGGAAAATTTTAAATGGCTCAGAAATAGGAGCATCACGATACGGGTGCCGACTAGGAATTTAGCAAAAATCAAAGCTAGCAAATGACTCCCTCGACTCACTCTATTTATCGCTTCGGCGATAACTTTAATAGTCGAATTCGTATAACGATGAGCAATAAATTTCTGAGCAGAATTCGTTCGTCCAAGCATAAACCACATCGAGTCAGAACACATAGTCCCCACCAAACTCAAAACAACAAGAGCCTCTATGGATATTATCTTCTGCGCCGCTAGGAATGCTAGCGTAAACAGAGCTATCTCTCCGCCTAATGCCGCGCCTAGAAATACGGTCACGTATTGAAATGACGGATAGTTAACAATAAGTTCCCGCAACCATGTAAGTTGTTCTACCATAGATATATTCTACAACTTTCTGCCTAAAATCTTAGCTAAAAAGAAAAACTCGAAGAAAGCTCTAACCCACCCCACTACCACATCAAAATTCATTTTCTGGCGTTGCCACTCTCCTCTCCAGAAACCATATTTCTGCTCTTTTAATGTCTGAAAGTACGGCATAACTTTATAGCCCAAACCACGACTGCCCATAAAATACACCATGAAGTTGAGCCCTGCTTCTATGCGAAATCTAAATTTATAAAACTGGGGCAACTTCTGCCACACCTCTCTACGCATTGTGCGCTCACCAGAATTTAGCGCGAAGGGCAAGAAAGATTTCTGCATGACATTATTGCGTATGCCGATAAACATATCATACTTATTCTCTATTACTGGAAGCACCATATCTCGTACTATTTCTGGTGTTAAGCCTACTAAGTCTGCATCACAGAAAAATAGTATCTCTCCAGTAGACTCGCTAACCCCTCTATCCATAGAATACGCCTTGCCGTGGTTGTGCTCATTTACCAGCAGACGAACAGACGGAAATTCTTTTCGCACGTATTCCTCAGTGCCGTCACGCGAACCATCATCTACTAGGACCACTTCTCCCAGGATATCTGAGGCGAGCAAGGTTGCAAGTACGTTACCTATGCGTGGTCTCTCTCTGTAGGAGGCAACCACTGCAGAAACCTTTGGGGAATTGTTGTTCATAAATTAAATGCAGTATACCAAAAAAACACCCTAAAATCCAAGAATAATCTAGCAATGAAAAATCACGAAATTATGCTAAAATAATATCTATGGCTAGAAAAATTATTTACTTTGTTAGACATGGAGAATCAGAATTAAACGCTCAAGGTATCAGGCAAGGTTCAGAAGGATCACTTTCAGAGCTTGGTCGTAGACAAGCATTTGAAACCGCCAAGAAATTCCCAAAGAGTAAAGGCAAACCACAGATATTATTTTCAAGTCCTTATCAGCGAACCAAAGAAACAGCAGAGATCATCGCGAATGAGTTAGGTATGAAAATTCACTTTTCTGATCTTTTAGTTGAGCGAAGAAATCCTTCCGAAATCATTGGCAAAAAATCTGACTCAAAAGAAGTCAAACAAATAGTCGACCGTATCGACAACAGCTTTCATGAAGATGACTTGCGCTACTCTGACGAAGAAAATTTCATCGACCTCAAAGAACGAGCCAGGAAGCTTCTTCACTTTATACGCGGACAAAGTGAAGATAGAATAATAATGGTAACCCATGGTATATTCCTTAAAATGGCAATAGCCTATATGATTTATGGCAAGAAACTCACTGCTTCCCAGTACAATGAACTAAGTTACTTTAACCCTATAAACAATGCAGGTATGACAATATGCCTCTGTATCCCACATTGGTTTACTAGAACTGAATGGAAGCTATTAACCTGGAACAACACCGAGCCCCTAGAATAATTAGTATCCGAGTAAAATAAGAGCTATCACAGCGATAGAAAGAACTACCACCAAAATCTCAGGTAGTATTTCGGTCCAGCTTTCTTTACCAAGGTGCTCAGCTAACATCTCGAGACCCTTCTGCGCCATCAGAAATGGCAACACCGCTATGAGCATCCAGATTTTAAACAATACTTCCATCATAAAATTAAGATAGAAAGCGTAGCGTTAAGTTACTTTAATAAGAATCTCAAACTAGAAACTACGCGGATTTTCTTATATTCAGGAGAACCAGGATCTTTCTCGGTAATATCAAACACGCCTTGATTCGCTCGAGATACACCGCCTAGAGCTGAACCAGAATCCTTCGCGAACTGTGTAGCTGAAACTCTCGCGTTCTTTATAGCTTCTTGAAGCATTTCAGGTTTAATACTATTTAGGTCAGAGAATTCGAAAGTTACCATATTTTGATTCATGGTTACACCTTTCTTAACTAGTGAAAGAGTCTCGCCTGAAGCAGACTTTACTAGGTCAACTTTCTTGGTGTATACGGACATTTGGACATTCGCATTGTATCGGAATAGTGCGTCACGGTAAGTATCTTGATAGATGTTGACTGGAGCGATGTTTATCTCAGAAGCTTCAAAGCCTTTCTCTGTTAAGAAAGATTTAATTCCTGAAATGTTTTTCTCGATATCGAGAGATAGAGTATCTATGTTATTAGACTTTACTTCGAAGTTGATAGACCAGATAGCCACATCAGCTTTCACTATACGCTCTGATAAGCCTTTAACCTCGACGAATTTACCCTGCGCAGAGAATCCTCTTGCTGATACGAAAAATATTAAAGCGAAAGTTAATAATGCTAGAGCTACCCAAAACACGCCATATTCCTTTAGTTTATCTTTTGTTTCCATACATGCATTGTATCACAAATAAGCCTTTATGTTAAATTGGCTAAAAACACTGAGAAATCAAGGAAATAATGGGTATTTTGCCTATTGACTTTTGAGCATAAAACGTGCTATAATATAAGGGTATTAGTACAAACCCGCTTGGCATCCCCGCCAAGCGAAACCACGAACGGAGACCGCAAATGCGCCAGAAAGTGACGAATGCCCTGATTTTTTCCCTGACCCTCATCCTCGGCGCAGTCATCGACGCCATCGGCACGGACTCCACGTTCGACATCGCGCTCGGGATGTTCTAGAATCCCCAGAGCGCCAAAAACCCCCGCACCGTTACACGGTCGGGGGTTCGCTCATTTCAGAGTAGAGTTTTGGCTTTTACTTTCTTTTCTTGCCTGCTTTTTTAGCTAGCATCTGACGCTTTACCTCTAGACGCTTCTTGGTCTTGTGAGATCGGCGAGACTTTTTCTTAGGACTTAGTGTTGTACTTCTTTTTGCCATATATCAAAAATTTATATTAATAATTCAACTTCCTCATCATAGCATACTTTGTATTCTTCTTAAAATAAGGTACTACACCAAGAAAAACAGATAGAACCCAACGGCAATAGCTAAAATCCCATATATGCCGAAAAGTTTACGCGACTTCTTCACCGCCATATCCGAGAGCGACTCAGGTGCGAATATGTAGGTAACGCCTTTAAGTAGCACTAGCCAGACAAAGACAGTAACACTAGTCTTCCAGGTGCCATCCCAGATGTTGTATTGCAACAAATACAGTGAAGAAAGAAATACTAGAATAACTCCTGTAAGATACACTATCGCTGGATGATTAAAGAAATCCTTTAACAGATGCGGGATGCTTTTACCTCTGATTAATAGAAACAGTCCACTAATCACTAAATATATTCCTAATATTTTTGCGACTAAAAGTGTGGTGTCCATAGATGTTTTTTATTAATACTTATAATTACAAATTATACCATGAGTAACGTGACCTTCGAGTCAGTTGTTAACAAGTATTCTTGCCCAACAAAGAATACAATCCACACCAAGAGAATACAGCGGTGCATAACACCAACCCTGAGATAAATATCAATATCGGGTTCCACGAAGTAGTGATAGCGAACACCAACAGAGCAAGTCCTATGACTAGGCGTAGCAAGCGATCTTTCTTGCCTACATTTTTGTTGGCTTTATTTGGGGCACCATGAGAGAATTTCTTGACCACGACTCTAGACACAAAGAACACTACTAGAGCCAAGACATACAAAGCTACTATCATACCGTAACCGATAGATGAGAAGATGAGCCCTGCACGAGATTTGCCAAAGAAATCGCTCTTAAGAGCAAGCACGGTCTTTAAAGATTCTAGGCCTTCCTTGCGACCGAACTTCTCTATCTCACCTATCGCAAGAGCATACTTACTGTCGTTGTTAGAACTCCAAACACGAATCTCATACTCGCCTCTTGGAGCTTGGGCTTTGTATTCAGGACCCATAAAGTAGTTGTCCTGGCCGAACGGCTCAAAGAATTCCTTCCACTCGTAATTCATACCATCAAGAACTACTAGTTGCTTGCCGTTTTGTAAAACCACCGCAGATACATCTTTCTTCTGCCCTTCTATATCCGGAACTAAAACATTCACATACAAATCAAAAGGCTCAGTCGCACTGATAAAGAATATATCTGGCTCGCCCTTAAGCTCTCCATAATACGCTTTAGAGATTTCAGGGTCAGTAACTACGACGCTCTCGCCCGTCACCATCTTGGGCTGGTGCGCAGAAGCGACACTCGCCCAAAGACCCACTATAACAAAAACCAACACCAAAAATTTAATTACTTTTTTCATATGTTTTTTAAATTATAATAAGCAATGCCTAACTAAGCCTGAGAACTCTCTTGCACCATCTTCTGCATAAAATATACAAAACTAAGCAAGAACAAATACGAGGCTATGGTAAATACCAAATCCGCAAGGCCACCATTCCAGTATGAACCATTTACAGTATCTAGAGTAAATATAAAATCAGCAATCAACTGCACCATGCCCGCTACCGCAAAAAATATTATCGTACTTCTAAAGTAACCACCAGAGACTGTGAGCATTATTAAGATAATGCATAGAAGTATGGTGTCGCTGACTGGGTAAACGATATTTAGAATATTTTGCCACAGTGTTAAGTCAGAAGAAAAATCAGGCCTGAATATAGTAGACAGTGAAACTATGAAAACAACTGGGATCATCAACGCAAATTGAGCTATCGTCTCTTTCGTAATAGACTGCTTGAAATTATTAAGTAGAAAAAGAAAACCAGTAGATATCAAGACAAAGAAAAGTAGGAAGAAAACATCAGCAATAGACGGATAAGGCATTTCGACATTTAGAAAGAAATTATAGAAGAACCAGATAAACTGAGCTATCCCATAAGAGACAAGACTAGCTCCAATGAATGCGAATGCTTTACCAAATACACTACTAAATCCTATCCTCTTCGCATACACAACACCCAGAATACCCGCAACAAGATATATCAACCCATAGCCAGCGTTAAACCAGTAATGAAGTAAGGTGGTTTTATCTGCGCCGATGAATAATGTTAAATCCCAAAACAAAACTATGAGGAAGTAGATTGATGCGAAGATAGTTACAGGGTTCTTAAAAAGTGATTTCATGTACGTGTAGAAAATAAACCTTATATATAATTGTTTAATTATATACTTAGGGAATTATCTTCGCAATTTATACATATAAAACACATACAGAAACAGTAAGACCCCGTCGCGACATGTTGCGCGACGGGGTCTGCCTTACTTGGGGCGTTTACGCCCAGACGTTGTAGCCGCTTGCGACGGCCAACAGCCATGCCCACATGGGACACTCTCCGGCAAGAGTGGAAGAACTCATTTGAAGCCCGGTTTAGCCAGGGCAAACAAAGACCTTAGGTATATCCTAAAGGCAAAAATATACTAGCATATTAAAAACGTTTGTCAAATATTGACAACAGCAATTATTTATTAATAAGACTTAATTTTATTATGAAAACTACACTGACAAAAACCAATTAGGCAGACTGGTATTCCCTGTTTCTATGGAATGCATGTCTTGTTCAGATATACCATTCTGGTCTCTAGCCTCCTCTATTTGTTCTATTAAATCCTGTCGGATACTTGGAAATTCTTGAAAACCACTATGAAATGGATCCAGAAAACCTTTTTTCACAACCCAGGGTTCTTTTAACTCCATCGTCTCCTCGTTTATTAAATCAGTGAAGTCCCCAACACCAACTTTCCTACTGAACTCTTTAACCATCGCCTTATTAAGAACTGCATGAGCATAGTGTCCCTCTGCATAAAAATTTAAAGCTGGATCTTTGGTGTTTATAAGGATAGAAAACGCTCTTATTAATCTTTGAATTTTCTTTGATTTGGATGGAGCAACCACGAGAACATTTTCCACCGGAATAGAATATTTTTTTAATATTAGATTACGAGTAAGAGAAATTTCCTTCTCAGGGGCATCATGCACAAGACCTTCGGCATGAGCTTCTCTAAAAGAAGTAGAGGAAGGTTCATCAGATGCTCCATGCACCTTTGGAGTTGAGATCTTTGGTATAAATCTTTCTTTCATGGTTAAAGTATATCAAAAACAATCTTTATCTCAACTAAGATTTTTACGAGCTCCGAGGGTAGGGATATCTCCCTCGCCTCTCAATTCGCCGTCGCTCATTTCGGGCTGGGCACCAACTCGCCTATTCGCCTACTGACGAATTATGGCTCCGTTGTTCGATCACCTACCCGCTCCGACGCAGGTCGGAGCTCACCCGGAAGCATAAAACAAAAAGCCCATACCAAAGTATGAGTTTTTTGTTTTTGCTCCGAGGGTAGGGATCGAACCTACGACCAATCGCTTACGTTTTGTCCACTATTACTAATGGTACGGACTATATCATCTCCATGATCATATTGATTTTAGGAGTGGGGCGCTTCGGACTCTGACGTTACGTCAGAGCACTACTCCCTTGCGGGATAGTCTCTACACCTTCCCTAAAATTTAGGGCTTGGCTCGGGATTACCCTGAGATTGTTTCTCGAAGGGCTTCCCCGAATTCACCTCATTTTCGATCTATCTTTCAATAGAAAGCTGCGTTATACCTGACTCGACTTCTCTGTGGCAATTTGCACACAAGAGAGCGCATTTATCCAATTCTGCTTGCACAATACTCCATGCCCTGGTATACCCTTTGTCACCTAGTCCAAACTTTTTATTATTTGGATCTATGTGGTGAAGTTCGAGTGCACCAACACATTTCATATATCCACAAATTTGGCATTTGCCTCCTTTGTATTCGACAGCAAGAGATTTAATTTTCTTGCGTCTTTTTGCAACAGCCTTAATAAGTGCTTCGCGTCTATCAGTGTATTTCCTGTTATCTGGCATAACATAATTATACCAAAAGGTAGGAATGTCCACAGGCGACCGCTCTACCGCTGAGCTACCTCGGAATATATTCAATTAACTAAAGAACTTTTATTATACTAACAGAAAATGAAGAAAAAACAACCAGAAACCCTAAAGGGGTTTGCATTATTAATAAAATGGTTTAGAATACCTTTTACTGGGCCGTTAGCTCATCTGGTAGAGCACCTCATTTGCAATGAGGGGGTGGCA
>CAZUID010000007.1:0-10468 GCA_964620985.1 uncultured Candidatus Saccharibacteria bacterium
TCAACGCTGCTCATGGTGGAGATCGAGTGGGAGATATTGGTTATGCGATAGAGCAATTTGTTAAGCCTCATAAGTACGGCATTGTAGAAGTTCTATCTGGACACGGTGTTGGTAAAGCTATTCATGAGGATCCATATGTACCCAACTTCGGCAGACCTGGTAAGGGGGAGAAATTAATTCCTGGTATGGTTATAGCTATTGAGCCAATGTTAAACAACGGTACTAAGAATGTAATATTGGAAGATGACGGTTATACTTTTCGCACCGCTGATGGTAAAAAGAGTGCACACTTCGAACATACAGTTCTCATAACTGACGGTGAGCCAGAAATTTTGACTAAAATATAGTTCTAGCAATCGCTGTTATATTTTTTTTGTTATATAATTAGTGGGTATATGCTCGGGCCTGCTTTTAAAGAGATGCCACAGTTTAAAACTCCAGAAGAAGAACTGGATTTTTTGCGTACCCATGTGGCGAAGCGTGAACAGGAGCTCATGCAAGGTGGGCAGATTGATAAGGTAAAAGAAGACGCTATTGGTCACATACTAAAGGAATACAAAAAAATCCCAGAAGATGAGGCGCTACATAAAGATCACCAGATTATTGATAAAGACAAAGACCGCATAGTCCTCAAGCTTAAACCTGAGCCTCATGATGCTGTCATGGAGGAGTTACTAGGAATTACAGTAATCAAGGGTGTAAAAAATGCGTTAACCATAGCAGAGAAGATGGGTAACCCTCACGTGGAAGATGATTTTCATCGCATATTGGTGCAATATTTTAAAGACGGCAGAGTAGACTTCTCTCTAAAAGAGAGCTCACCTTTGTATAAGTCGCTCAAGATGACTCTTTTTGAAATAACCTTACCTGCTTCTCAAGACGAAGCCGAAAAGCAAACAGGCTTTAAGGAATTTATCGGCGCGATGGAGCAATTTTATGCAGGCATGCAATCAGTAGCTGAAGGTAAGAATAACATAGAGGGTAATTATTTTACCCTAGAAGTTGCACTAGGGAATCAACATGAAGAAGTCGTAATTTATGCAGCCATTCCAAATAAGCATATTTCTTTGTTTGAGAAACAAGTTTTGGCGTTCTATCGTAACGCCAAGATAAACGAAGTTTCGGATGACTACAATGTGTTCAATGAACGTGGTGGCTCAGCGGGAGCTTATGCTGCGCTCTCAGAGCGTGGGGTTTTGCCGATAAAGACATATGAGAATATTGACCATGACCCTATGAATACCATCCTCAATGTTTTCTCTAAACTTAAAGGCAAGGGAGAGGGTGCAGCTATACAGTTAGTGCTAGAACCAGCTGGGGATAAATTTATTAACGAATTCCATGCCATCTTAGAGGATGTTAAAAACGGGATGTCAGTAAAGAATGCTGATGATAATTTATACAAATTTAATAAAGCTGTACTAAAAATCTCTAAAGAAATTGTATTTGGGTATAAACCAGAAAAGGAAAAAACAGAAAAAAACATGTCTGGTCGTAAGCCGGTGGATGAAGGAGCTACAGAGAAAATAGGCAATAAACTCAAGAGCACGATAATGAAAGCCAACATTAGAGTCATTACTTCTGGGGAGACTAAACAGCGAGCAGAAGAAATGCTTCGTGAAATAGAATCATCTTTCAATCAATTCACTGAACCCGCTAGTAACTCATTCGTATTTGAGAAAATTCCAGAGCGGGATTTGAGGAAGCTTTTCCGTGATTTTTCTTACCGAGCGTTTACCCCAGAGAAAACTCTGCCACTCAACCTAAAAGAGCTCGCTTCGATATTTCACTTCCCAGTTGGCGTTTCAAGTCAGCCTGCCTTGAAAGAAGCGAAATCAGGCATTGCTCCAGCTCCTATCGAAATGGCCAAAGAGGGAATTCTGCTTGGGTTAAATAGCTACCAAGGCAAAGACACAGAAGTCCGCATGACACGCGAAGACAGAATGCGACATTTCTATGTGATTGGGCAGACTGGTACTGGTAAGACTAATATTTTGCTTAATATGATTACCCAGGATATCAGAAACGGTGATGGGTGTTGTTATATAGATCCACACGGTACTGATATTCAAACCATACTTTCGCGTATTCCTAAGGAACGTATTGATGATGTTATCTACTTTGACCCAGCATACACTGCGCGTCCTATGGGGCTCAATATGCTCGAGTATGATCCGAACTACCCTGAACAGAAGACTTTCGTGGTAAACGAAATGATGGGGATTTTCAATAAACTTTTCGATATGAAAGTCGGTGGTGGGGCGATGTTTGAGCAGTATTTCAGGAATAGTGCTTTCTTGGTGATGGAAGATCCAGAGTCTGGCTCGACCTTGCTCGAGATTACTCGCGTGCTCGCTGACAAGAGTTTCCGCGACATGAAGCTTGCTAGATGTAAGAACCCGATTATCAAGCAATTCTGGGTCTCTGCTGAACAGACGACAGGGGATCAGTCCTTGGCAAACTTCGTGCCGTACATTTCTTCCAAGTTCGATAACTTTATTTCCAACGACATTATGCGTCCGGTGGTGCTTCAGCAGACTTCTGTATTTAATTTCAGAAAGATAATGGATGAGAAGAAAATACTTTTGGTTAACCTATCTAAAGGCAGACTAGGCGACATCAATGCGAATCTTATTGGTCTGGTGCTTGTGGGTAAAATCCAAATGGCAGCGCTTTCTCGAGTTGATATGTTCGGTAAGCCGATGAATGATTTCTATCTATATATAGATGAGTTCCAGAACGTTACTACTGATTCTATCGCCTCTATTCTTTCTGAGGCTCGTAAGTACAGGCTGTCCCTAAACGTCGCGCACCAGTATATTTCTCAGTTAGAAGAAAGTATCAAAAATGCTGTGTTCGGTAACGTTGGTTCCTTGGCAGTATTTAGAGTTGGTGCTGAGGATGCGACTTTCCTAGAGCCGAAATTCAAACCAGTATTTAATGCACACGATATTTCCAAACTCGATAACTATAATGCGTATGTAAACATGCTAGTTAATGGTCAGCCAACTAAACCATTCAATATCAAGACTTTAGCTCCCGAGAAAGGCAACTTTGAAATAGTGGATAGCTTAAAACAACTCTCTTATTTGAAGTATGGACGTGATAGAGCAGAGGTAGAGGCTGAAATTATGGCAAGGTATAACACCATGCAGTAATTTTGCAAAAAGTTGCTTTTCTGCTAGTATGCTTACATTACAATATTAACCAAAAAAACAATGCCAAGACCAAATGACGAAAAATCTTTAATAATAATAAAGCCAGATGCTGTTCAGAGGAACCTCGTTGGGTCTATAGTTACCCGTTTCGAGAACAAAGGCTTAAAGATTATAGGAATGAAAATGATGAGCATAGAGGATACTGTACTGGAGGAACACTATGCGCACATCAAGGATAAACCTTTTTTCCCTGGTATACGAGACTTTATGAAGTCTTGCCCCGTGGTAGTTATGGCAGTAGAGGGGATTAATGCAATTTCAGCTATCAGAATTATAGTTGGCCCAACAAAAGCATGGGAAGCTGATGCTGGAACAATTAGAGGCGATTTCTCTCTTTCTACTCAATCTAATATAGTGCATGCTTCTGATTCTGTTGAAAATGGAGAAATAGAAGTCAAAAGATTCTTCGCTAAAGATGAAATATTCTCTTATTCTAAGATAGATACAGACTTTATCTACGCTGAGCACAAATAAAACACATTTGTCAAACTTGTTTTTATCTCAAATTCGTGTTTTTTTAGGAAAGTTGTTGCAAAAATTTTTGAAGATAGTAAACTTTAGGTAGGGTTATTTTTAATTATTACCTAGAACAATATTTTTTGGGAGTCTCGATCGATTTTGGTTTTGGCCACCTTCGTCTGACACCCACTTAGCTTTTAAGCTATGGTAATATTTTGGGAATAGCCCTAAGAAAGTATCCGCGCTCTTATCTTCGTGCGGATTTTTTCTTTTAAGTACGATTATTTTACGCTATAATATAACCATGATCCGAAAAGAGTTTTTTGTTAGACTGGCTGGGCTGATTGTCTGCATAACTGTATTTAATTTTCTTGCGAATAAGTTCTATTGGTACTCATCTATTTGGTATTTTGATATTTTTATGCATTTTTTAGGTGGTTTGTGGCTTGGAGGGTTGTTCCTTTGGCTTTTCTGGCCGAACAAGCTGTCCACTACCTTGGTCGTCAAGGTTATTGCAGGTGTTTTGGTGGTTGGTGTCGGGTGGGAGATTTTTGAGCTAATGTTTGTTAATTATGTGGCGCAGAATAGTTTCGATGTTGTGGATACGTCCATAGATTTGGTGCTCGATGTTTTAGGTGGTTTATCAGCGGTGGTGTATTTTAATAAAAAAATTATAAATTCTACTGGAAAGACAATATGAGTACTACTGAAAAAAATATAAAGATTACATTCTGCGGAGGGACTGGCACAGTTACCGGAGCTAATTTTCTTTTAGAAGTAGAAGGCAAGAAGATTTTGATTGATTGTGGATTGACTCAAGGCACCAAGCTTGCCGACGATATCAACTGGAGTCCTTTCCCTTATAATCCTAAAGACGTTGAAATTCTTTTTGTTACACACGCCCATGTAGATCACCTAGGTAGAATTCCTAAATTAGTTCATGAGGGCTTCAGAGGGAAAATATATTCGACTATCCCTACTAAAGCGTTAGCAGTGCCAATGCTCGAAGATACCGCTGGGATTCTTTCGAAGAACAGGAACTTTGACCTAGAGTCTATATATACTACCGAGAACGTGAGACTGTGCATGACTTTATGGAGTGGTTTCGGTTATCACGAGGAGATAAAAATTTCAGATAATCTCTCAGTGTCTTTCTTTAATGCCGGGCACATCCTGGGTTCTTGCATGGTGCAGTTTGTTTATAACGGCAAGAAGATACTATTCACGGGGGATTTAGGTAATTCTCCATCTCCACTACTTCCTGATACTGAGCGCATGACTGATGTGGATTATTTGATAATGGAAAGTGTATACGGGGATAGAAATCACGAGTCCAGAGATGAGAGAAGGAAGTTTCTCGAGAAGACCATAGAAGATAACTACAAACGCAAGGGAACACTCATAATCCCAACATTTTCCCTTGAGCGCTCCCAAGAGCTACTTTTTGAACTTAACGAACTAGTAGAGAATCACCGTATCCCAGTTATGCCTATATTCCTAGACTCACCTCTGGCTATTAGATTAACTGAGATCTTTAAGCAGTATAGAGAGTATTTCAATGAAAATGCTCAAAAGGCACTTTCTGAAGATAAGCATTTATTTAATTTCCCAGGCCTTCACTCAACGCTTCACTCTGAAGAGTCGAAGATGATTGGCAATGTTCCAGACCCTAAAGTTGTGATAGCTGGTTCTGGAATGTCCTCTGGAGGCCGTGTGGTGCACCATGAAAGGCACTACCTGCCTGACCCTAAGAATACACTCCTTCTCACTGGTTATCAGTCTGTGGGCACTCCTGGGCGTTTGATTCAAGAAGGGGTAAAGACTATAAATATCTCAGGTGAGTATGTTAAAGTAGAAGCGCATGTAGTTACCATTTGGGGCTACTCGGGACACAAAGATTCTGATGGACTACTGCGTTTTGTGGAAGATATGCAAGACAGAGTTAAGAAAGTCTTTGTGGTTATGGGTGAGCCAAAGAGTGCGATGTTCTTGGTTCAGAAGTTGCGAGACAATCTAGCAATAGAAGCATATGCACCTGAGCAGGACGAGAGCATCACATTACCATGTTAATAATATATAATTAAAAAATGTCAGAAACTTCTTCAAATAATTTTAATAACGGCAAACACGGACACTCCCAAATTAAAATTTGTGTCTCAGGTGCAGCAGAGACCGGGCACTGTGGAGTTAACGCACTTGATCAAGCCAAAGAGCTAGGCAGGGAAATAGCACGTCAGGGTGCGATATTAGTCACTGGTGCAACAACTGGCTTCCCACTTTGGGCAGCGATGGGTGCTAAGGATGTCGGCGGGACCTCGATAGGTTTCTCTCCGGCGTCTTCTGAGAAAGAACATGTTGAGAGTTTCAAACTTCCAGTGGATTATATGGATCTGATTATCTACACTGGTTTTGGCTATCCCGGTAGAGACTTGTTGCTTACTCGCTCGGTGGATGCAGTTATCTGTGGTTGTGGACGTATTGGAACTATACATGAATTCACTGTAGCTTTCGAGGATAGTAAGGTTATAGGAATTTTCGAGGGTCCATGGGAGATGGGGGATGAGTTGAAAGAAATCGTGGCTAAAGGTCATCGTCCATATGAAAAAATAGCTGTTGGTAATGACCCCAAGAAGTTAGTTGAAGAAGTCATTGCTCTAGTCAAGAAATACAAAGTGGAAGAATATAAAGTCACTCAATAAACAAAAAATCCTCCGAGTCGGAGGATTTTTTGTTTACGTTTATTTAAAGGCTTTTCAAAACTCTACTGAAAGTCTCAGGGTTGTGTTCGGCTAGATCTGAGAGTATCTTTCGGTCGATTAATACGTTTTTCTTCTTTAGGGCGCCGATTAGTTTAGAGTAAGACATTCCTAGCTCTCTAGAACCAGCGTTTATCTTGATATTCCAAAGTTTGCGGTTGTGGGATTTCTTGTCGCGTCGGTGTGCGAAAGAGTAAGATCCAGCGTGAAGCAATGCTTCTTTAGCTTGGCGTTCCTTAGAACCTCGTCCATGACGAAAGCCCTTGGTCTGCTTTAAGACACTTCTCCTTCTTTTTAATGCGTGTACTCCTTTTTTGACTCTTGTCATGGTATTAGTTCTAGATTCTTACTTTATAAATTCTAACTGAATGGCATCAAGTGACTTTTCGGTTTGTTCTTGATTACGAAATTATTACCCTTACGGCCGGCTAGCTGGGTAGTGCGGGATTGTTTTGCATTGAAATGGTTAAAACCAGGCTTACGAGAAAGAATCTTTCCGTTCTTGGTTAGCTTTAGTCTCTTTGTGTATGATTTATTTGTTTTCATAAAATTTTCTATTATTTTGCTTTCTCGATGGTTGTGGTTAAACCTTTTGGACCTCTTTTATATGACTCGGCTATCTTGTAGTCCTCGGTGATAAAGTGTAGCAGTCTGTCCAATCGTTCTTTTAGGAATTTCTCATCCATATACTTAGAACGTCCAGACAAGAATAGCTCTATCTTTATTCGATGACCCATTTTGAGCCATTTGGAAACATTTTTTGCTTTCAACTCTAGATCATGGTCTCCAGTGCCTATCTTTATCTGGATTGACTTGGTTTCTGTTGTTTTAGCTCCAGCTTTGGCTTTCTTGAGCTTCTTGCTAGCCTCATACTGGTATTTACCAAAATCCATTATCTTTGCTACCGGGGGGTTAGCGTTAGGGGATATCTCAATCAAGTCCAAACCCTTCTCTTGGGCAAGTTCTAATGCATCTTTAATGCTCAAAACTCCCAGATTTTGGTTTTCTTGGTCAATAACTCGTAGTTCTTTGGCCCTTATTTGATTGTTTATTCTTTCACGCAATGGATCCTCTTAAATTCTGTAAAGAATTATTTGGTTAGTGAATTCTAGCCTATTTATCGTTTAAAGTCAACTTTACCTGCTCTAGGACGCTTTCTATCCTTTCTGGGGTTTTTGCCTCTCCAATTATACGTATTAATGGCTCAGTGGTAGATGGTCTAACGCTTATCCAGGCACTATCTGTCCAGGAAAAACAAACGCCGTCACTCTCATCCAGAATGGCATCCGCAAAGCGTTCTTTTAGCTTTCTATATACGGTTGCAACGTCTTCGAGTAGGGGTATCTTCGCTTTTCTAGACACATATCTTGGTAGGCTTTCAACGATTTCAGAAACTTTCTTATTTTCAGTTGCAAGTAACTCTAGGATCAAAGCTATACCCACTAAGCTGTCTCGTGCGGTGTTTATTTTAGGATAAATTGCGCCACCGCCACCTTCACCGCCAACGATAGCGTTTACTCTACTCATTGTCTCTATTAGGTTGCCTTCACCAACTTTAGAGTATAGTAATGGCTGGCCGTACTCCTTAGCTAGCTCCTCGTTCATCCTTGAAGTTTGGATGTTTACAACTACAGTGCCTTTTTCTTTATTTAAAATATTTTTTACCACAAACACCAAAGTGTATTCTTCATTTATTACAGTACCTTTCTCATCCACTACCACCAGCCTGTCTGCATCTGGGTCCTGAGCGAAGCCGATATCGGCTTTTACTTCAGAAACTTTAGTAGCTATCTGTCCCAAATTTTCTGGTAGTGGCTCTGGTATGTGGGCGAAATTACCATCCTGGGTTTCATTTATTATGTGAACTTCACAACCCAGCTCCTTTAAAAGTTCTTGGGTGATTATAACGCCCGTGCCATTGATGGAATCGAGAGCAACTTTGAATTTCTTTTCTTTTATTTTTTCCACATTCACAGCCTTGAGTATTTCATCTATGTGCATCCTTCGGAAATTACTGTTATCTATATTTATTTCTGCCTTTTCTGATAATTCCGGAATTTTCTCTGCATCACTCATGGTTCCACGGAAATTTTCGATTTCAACAACTTCGCCTTCGTTGATCATTCTTCCACCTTTTACTATGAACTTTATCCCATTATATTGAATGGGATTATGAGAAGCAGTGATCATCACTCCGCCATCAAGCCCGAGCTTCCTAACTAGAAGAAGTATCGATGGGGTAGGGACAACTCCAGCGTGGACTATCTCCACACCTTCTTTCTTGAATGCTTCTTGAGCGCAAGCTAGTATCTTCTCGCCACTTGCTCTAGTATCTTTCCCGATTAGAATCTTTTTGCCTCCTTTGGATTTAATAAATCTCGCGAAAGAACGAATGTATTCAAAAGCGATTTGCTCATTTAAGCTCTCACCCCATACACCTCGGTATCCAGTAACCGCGAGTTTTCTTTTTGATGTCATAGAGAGATTTTAGCATGTTTTACTAAATTACCAACGAGGTCAATTTATGCTATTATTGTTTTATAAATTTACCAAAATCAATCAACAAAATATCATCATATGACCAACCAGGAAGTAATTAATCAATATTTCAAAGAATCAGCTAAAACTACGCTTGAACAATACACCGAAGGTGCGATCAACCTTACATTTCACTTAACGGTAGAAGAAGATGGTGTAAAGAAAGACTATAAACTGCAGAAAATGAACCCAATGTTCAGTGTATCTCTGGTGCAAGATATTGATTTCATAACTAAACATCTTACTTCAAAAAATTTTCCAACACCTGAAGTAGTTAGAACACTAAAGGGGGAGTTGTTTGTCAGGGATGGGGCGTCTTGGTGGCGGGTACTTACATACTTGCCGGGCAAAGCTTTGAACTCTATCGAATCTGTAGAGCAGGCGAAGGAAGCGGGTAGGCTGGTTGGGCATTTTCACACTGCACTTTTGGGTTGTAACTATAAATTTCAATTTAAATTACCGCATTACCGCGGAGCTGATTTTTATATGAAGGATTTGAAAAGATTACTGAAAGAACAAAACAAAACTCCTAAATACGAAGCTTTAAAAGAAGTGGGTGAGGGGATACTCTCAGCATATGATGACTTAGTAATCAAAGAAACTTCACCTAAAATTTTGCCGTATATTAGTTTAAAAACCAACCATGCGTTACCTGAGCGAATAATTCACGGCGACCTAAAGATTAACAATGTGCTGTTCGACGAAATTGGAACCAAGGCTGTGTCTCTCATCGACATAGATACATTTATGTACGGCACTATCCCCGTTGAATTAGGAGATGCTCTTCGTAGTTGGTGTATGCCTGGAGGTGAGGATGTGGAGAAAGCAACTTTTAGTAAAGAAATTTATGATGCAGCGCTTGCAGGCTATAGTTCTGCGGCTGAATTTCTAACACCTGCAGAAAGCTCAGCCATTCCTCACGGAGTTAAACTATTGGCTCTTGAACTTGCGGCTCAGCATGCAATTGATGCTTTCAATGAAAGTTACTTTACTTTAGACACACTAAAATACTCAAACTTGTTTGAGCAAAATAAAAAACGCGCTGAGAACCAATTGAATTTCTATAAAGAATTTTCAAAAGTGTTTTAACTAGTGGAGATGGGGGGAAGTGAGCCCCCGTGCAGAAGGTTTATGTAAGGAAGTCTACATATGTAGCACGCTTTTTGTTTTAGATTGAAAAATTAATAAGCGGGCCAAATATTTTCCAATCGATTCCCTTTGTTTTGCTCTAGAGCCAGGACTTCACTAGAACTATCCCGATAATATTATGCCTCAACTTATATATCGGAAGTCTATAAGCGAGACACCAACCTTGGCTTACGCGAAAGCTGGAACAAGAGCTAGATCCTTCATACCGAAGTATGGAGAAGCCTTAGCTATTGCGTTGGAAGCTAATTTTGCAATTAAGCTATTAGGTGAATTTTTGCGAGATTACACCCATTCTCGATATGCATCAATACAATAGGCCTACTGTCTATGCCTGTCATCCCCAAATTT
>CAZUID010000007.1:10568-15510 GCA_964620985.1 uncultured Candidatus Saccharibacteria bacterium
TTTGTTTTCAATGTTCAGCTAACCTCTTTTGAACTCACGTCTAATCTCGCGATCTGTTTCGCGTTTCTTGGTATTTTCTCTTTTATCAAATTTTTTCTTACCTTTGACTAAAGCAATACCAACTTTCACTTTCCTGCCTTTATTATACACTGAAATTGGCACTATTGTCAAACTCTTATTTTTCTCACTTGCAGAAAGTTCTTGTAGTTCTTTCTTAGTGAGTAGCAATCTACGGTTGCGTAGGGGATCATAGTCTTCTCCCGCGTTTTTAACCTGATACGGAGGTATGTTGGCATTGATTAAGAATGCTTCACCACCGCGGACAATCACGAACGCGCCTTCGAGCGACATCGAACCACCACGCACAGACTTGACCTCAGAGCCCAAAAGCTCAATACCGGTTTCGTATTTCTCTAAGATTTCATAATCAAATCGCGTTTTTCTGTTTTCGGCGTAATTTGCCATAGAATGATTCTAGCATAATTTTTGCTTATAATGAGGACCTTTTCTTTAAGTGTTTTTTGTGTTAAACTTCGCGAATGGATTTTAATTTTCTTAATCAAAACACCGAGCCCGAGAAGGGCAAGAAGGGTAGCAAGGAGACCAAGTTCTCCAGTAGTATCACTGGCGCGATACTTATCTTCATGTTTATTACTGGATTCTATATTTTACTCTCCGGAAACACCAAGGAGGTGGTAGAAGTACCCGTTTCTTCTCTCGCACAGAGTGTCGCCAATGGCGAGGTTAAGAAAATAGTAGTGGAAGGAGAAAAACTATCAATCACGTATCAGAACGATGAAGTAAAAAAAGCGAAGAAAGAAGCCGGGTCTGCGCTTTCTCAAACACTTTTCAATTATGGAGTAAAGCCTGAAGCACTAGCAAAGACTGAGATTGTGGTGAAAGACGAAGGCGGTTTCGTCTTCTTCTTGGTAAATGTTCTACCTTTTGCATTACCGATAGTTTTCATAATATTTTTCTTCTGGTACCTATCTCGCCAGGTAAAAGGCGCAGGCATGCAAGCGTTTACCTTCGGTCAGTCCAAGGCACGCATCACCGAGCCAGGGGATAAAAGCAATCGTGTAACATTTAAAGACGTAGCAGGTTGTAAAGAAGCTAAAGAAGAATTGAAGGAAATTGTAGATTTCTTAAAGAGCCCGAAAAAGTTCCTAGATATTGGTGCTCGAATTCCCAAGGGTGTGATTCTTACTGGAGCTCCGGGTACAGGTAAGACCTTGCTTGCTCGTGCAGTAGCGGGGGAAGCAGGCGTGCCATTCTTCCATCTGTCTGGTTCTGAGTTCGTGGAGATGTTTGTGGGAGTAGGAGCATCTCGCGTACGTGACCTTTTCAAGATGGCTAAGAAGTCTGCTCCGGCAATTATATTTGTGGATGAAATAGATGCTATAGGACGAACTCGTGGAGGAGGCTTTGGTGGCGGTAATGATGAAAGAGAACAAACTCTTAACCAAATCCTTGTTGAAATGGATGGTTTCGAACCAAATGAGAAAGTTATAGTAATGGCAGCAACCAACAGGCCTGATGTTCTAGATCCGGCTCTCGTTCGCCCTGGAAGATTTGACCGTAAGGTTCTACTTGATATGCCAGACCGTGCAGACCGCGAAGAAATACTTAAAATTCATGCGATCAAAAAGCCGTTGGCTGAAGATATAAACTTGAAACTCATCGCTGAGCGTACGCCAGGATTCTCTGGAGCGGATTTGTATTCATTGATGAATGAAGGTGCGATATTGGCTGCACGAGAGAATCGTAAAAAGGTTTTCCAGTTTGATTTGATTCGCGCTATCGAGAAGGTAATGCTTGGACCAGAACGCAAGAGCCATCTTCTCTCCAAGAAAGAAAAAGAAATTACTGCTTACCATGAAGCGGGGCACGCTGTGGTGGCGTCAGTACTTCCTAATGCTGACCCAGTGCACAAGGTTTCCATTATCGCCCGAGGTAGTGCTGGAGGTTATACATTGAAACTTCCAATCGAAGAGCGCAGACTGCAAGCTAAGAGAGAATTTATCGATGATATCGCTATGTCTCTGGGGGGATACGTTGCCGAGAAAATGATTTTCGGAGATATCACTACTGGTCCATCAAGTGATTTGCAAATGGCGACTAACTTAGCGAAAGCTATGGTTACTCGTTGGGGAATGTCTGATTTGATTGGTCCTATTGCGCTAGCAGGGAACACAGGCAAATCTCCTTGGAGTGAATCAAGTGGCGAAGAATATTCCGAAAGTGTTTCTACTAAAGTAGATTCTGAGGTTTCAAGAATAATAAACGATGGACTAAAGTCTGCAGAGAAGGTTCTGACTGAACACAGGAAGGCCTTTGAAGCGGTGGCGAAGAAATTAATAGAAGTTGAGACTCTTGAGCAAGAGGAATACGAAAAGGTGATAATAGCTCATGGCATAGTGCCAAAGAAGAAAGAAGAACCAGCAACCCTCGAAGTTGCAGCATAGGCTTTGCACAAATGCGCTTTATTTTGTAGTATTACTCTTGCAGGTTTTTGGCCAACAAATTCCGTCCTTAGCTCAGTTGGTTAGAGCACAGAGCTTATACCTCTGGGGTCCTTGGTTCGAATCCAAGAGGACGGACATACAGATACTAAAAAACCTCAGATTTCTGAGGTTTTTTAGTATCTGTATTATTTAAACCATTCTCGCCAGCTTGTTGGCCAACCCATCATAAGGAAGAGCGCTAGAGGTGCACCCCAGTTTGCCCAACGTTCTACGAAATCCCATATTGGTTGACCTACCAATGGCCTTACCAATGCTGTCCAAAAGCCCCAAAGCGTCGCCCAAAGCAATGCAATACGCATTGGTTTGACTAATACAATCAAGGCTACGAGTATATCTAGCATGCCCACCATCATAAGTAGGGTAGTAGCAGTAGCTACATCAGTACCCGTGAACTGCTGTATCCACTTGATCCAGTCAGCTTTTCCTTGTAATGCGAACATTCCGTGTCCAAAAAACGAACCAAACACTGCAATTCTTAAAACCCACTGTACTTTTTTTTCATTCATGTTGTGTTGTTAAAAAAATAATAATTTTATAAAAAAATGCGGTTATCCACATGACACGGACCGACCCTACTCGTGTATAATAACTTAACAGTTGCGAGACTTGGCAACTACTATATATTGTACCCCTTTTTTCTATAAGCCTAAAGGAAAAAAGTGTATAAATGCTTTAAAAAATGGAAAAAAATTCACAAAATTGGTCAAAGTTTCTGATCATATTCTTAGCGACTTTTTTAGTTCGCCTTTTGCCTTTTCGTGCACCGAATTTAGAGCCGATTTTAGCGATACAGATGCCTTTTGCTCGGATTTTCGGAGGGGTTGCTTCCTTTGCTTTTGCCTTTTTTAGCATTGTAATTCATGACTCTTTTACTGCAGGCTTAGGAGTTTGGACTATTGTTTCTGCGACTGTGTACGGAGCGATGGGTTTATGGGCAGTACAATACTTTAAAAACAAAAAAAATAGTTCCCTTGAGTATGCAAAGTTTGCTATAATGAGTACCCTAGTTTTTGACGCAGTTACTGGACTTTCAGTCGGACCTCTAGCTTTCGGACAATCTGTTTCTTCTGCATTTTTCGGACAAATTCCTTTCACGCTGTTGCACTTGGCAGGGAACGTATCGTTCGCATTTATTTTGAGTCCAGCAATTTATAATTTTATTATTAATAAAGAAAAACGGGAAGTCGAGCGATCCTTTAACGTTCTTAATCCCCAAAAAGTTTAATCATATGAAAAACGAAATAATTTCAAAGAGTGAGTTAGCAAAAATAAAGTCCATTCGTCGCAGAACAGGTGAGATGGTGCCTTTTGACTTAGAGAGAGTGGCACGGGCGATATTTAAAGCCTTTGAAGTTACTGGGGAGGGAGGGGAGAAGGAGGCTCAAGCAGTTGCCAATAGTGTTTTCAAGACACTTTTAGGTCTACGCGAAGACCTACTCAAGACCAACAAGAAAGCAAAGTTCTTGCCTACAGTTGAAGTTATACAGGATTTGGTTGAGAAGGAATTGATGAAAAAAGGCTTCACTGATACTGCAAAGAAATACATTCTCTATCGTAATAAAAGATCAGAACTTCGTGCGACTTTCGGTCCAGTGCCAGAAAGTGTACGCACAATTGTCGAAGAGTCTAGTAAATATTTCTCTAGTTCTTATTCTGAATATATTTTCTATCAGATGTATGCAAGGTGGATCCCAGAATTAGGTCGCAGGGAGACTTGGATCGAAACTATCGACCGCTATATGACCTATATGAAAGAAAATATAGGCAATAAACTCACCAATAAAGAATACGAAGAAGTTCGTGAGGCAATTATAAATCAAGATGTGTGTCCTTCTATGAGACTTTTGTGGTCAGCAGGTAAAGCCTGCAGTAACTCCAATGTTTGGGCTTATAACTGTTCTTATATAGCGCCAACATCCCTCCAAGACCTAGGTGAAATAATGTATGTACTTATGTGTGGTGCCGGACTTGGATTTGCTGTTGAATGGGAGAATGTGCAACAGTTCCCACAGATAAAGAAGCAAACCAAAGAAAAACTTCCTACTCACGTAGTTAAGGATTCCAAAGAAGGTTGGGCGGATGCATATGTGTTGGGTCTTAAGACTTGGTTTGACGGAAAGGACATAGACTTTGATTATTCTCAAATTCGACCAGCGGGTGCTCGTCTTGAGACTGCTGGAGGTAAAGCTTCAGGCCCACGACCACTTATGGATCTAATGGATTTCTCAAAGAGAAAGATTTTATCTAAACAAGGTCGCCGTCTGTCTAACTTGGATATGCATGACATAATTTGTCAGATAGGCATGATCGTAGTTGCGGGAGGTGTCAGACGCAGTGCGCTTATATCTCTTTCTGAACTTGAAGATTCTGAAATGCGAGATGCTAAGAAAGGACAGTTCTATCTTACTGAAGGACAG